>JBAYAV010000467.1:0-2514 GCA_041669565.1 Lentisphaeria bacterium | reverse complement strand
TAGCTACTACGGACACTTTGAGAAAAGCATCCACAGAGGTACGAGCCTTATCGTTTCCGACGGCGGGGGACCACTCCGAGTAATGAAAATTTTTAACACGGAAATCCATGATACCGGAAGCGGCAATCGGGGAATCATCCTTGCCTATCAAAGTCGATTCCAAGTCACTGGACAAAGTATCAATCTTCGCCTCAATGGAATCCAATTGAATCTCAGGAGATGTAGTAGCCCACGAGACAGAAGCGGCAATGGCTAATAAGGGTAGAATCTTATGCATACAATCCTCTTAAATCTTATTCCGGAAGGGATAGTTTGCAGGACCTTGGTACGGCAGACCATATTTCTTGATAACGATATCGTCAATCCAGACCTTGAATTCGGTGTTTTCATCTTTACGAACCTCAAGACGGAATCCCTTGAAATTACTCCAAGCGAAAGGCAAAAGGACTTCTCTTTGGTTTTTAATATCCCAATACACACCCGTCTTGCCAAACAATTTTAGTGGAATGCTGAAATGTTTCCATTCCTGAGTAATTTCGCCTAAACTTTTAGAACGTAACTTGACTTGCATGGATTCACCATTACTTTTAACACCGTCATCCACAAGCACAAAAAGTGCATTTTCACCGCCCTTATTGCCCTTAAGCCAAAAATCCAGCACTCCGTCTTCAAAATATGGAGTCAAATCGACAGATCCGGCGATACAAATAGCAACCCCCGAATAATCACTTGCAATCAATTCTATTTCCATGGAAAGCGCGCCTTCCTTGGCATACTTGTCGGTCATGATGGGCTCTGGATTTTCACGAGGATACTGATAGGTGTATCCACCCCCTCGTGGAATAGCTTCTCGCATCACCACGGTTACGACATCTTTATCAAGACGGAAAGGCTTTGCGTCCTTCATAACAAAACGGGTCGCATCACGATCCCGATAATCCTCAAATCCGGCGAAAGTAAACGATACAGCACACAACGCTAGTATCGCTATCCTTGTCAACAAAAGAGAAATGGGCTTTTTCATAAAAAATAAAGTCTCCGCAAACCAACAACAGGCTCGAATATAATTTGTTTTCCGCCCGAAAAATAGGATTTTATCTCAAGTAGCGGAGCTTTTATCATGGTAAAAAAGTATTTTCTTTTGAAAAGAATCTTTTTTGAGCTAAAAACGCAGGTTTCTATTGTGTACACTTTCTATAAATCTGCAAAAAATATTTGAACAGGATGATGTCTATTTAGGATAGCATTTCACTTAATTAGACTTAGAGTCTCCAAGGACAACCCATGAATGTAATTAGGCCCTTTTTTAATGCAATACTCATTCCTGTATTCGGACTCATCGCGTGCGGAGGAGACAGTAGCGATTCAAACCCGGTTACGCCGGAGAGTTCTAGTAGCATTGAAATCGTTGACAGTAGTTCTTCTGTTGCTCTATCCAGTTCCGATGGTGGCATCGACTATAGCCCCGCTATTCGAATGAACAAACTCCTTGGCAAAGGCATAAATTTGGGAAACTCCTGGGATGCGGGTCGGAGTAATGCCGATGTGAATACGGTATATGATTATTCGGATGACTATTGGAGTAATCCGATTCAGGACGAATGGTTTACCATCGTCAAAGCGGCGGGGTTTAATTCCATCCGCTTACCCGTGCGCTGGAATCAGACCGCCGAGAACGTTGCTCCTTACACTTTACAAGCCTCTCGCGTCGCGGGTGTGAAGGAAGATGTACGCATTGCGAATTCTCTCGGTATGCCTGTGATCATTGACGTGCATCATTATCTGGAACTCTACGCAGATCCTCTGGGACAGGAAGCAAAATTTTTTGGTATCTGGAGACAAATTGCAGAAGAGTTTAAAGATTTCAGCAACGATTCACTCGTTTTTGAAATTCTTAACGAATCCAGAGGAGCCTCTGATGCTTACCTTAATGAATTCATTGACAGCGTTTATCATATCATTCGTGCCACGAACCCAGGCAGAACCATTATCGTCAATCCCGGCAACTGGGGAAAATTTGAAGAAATGGCAAAATTGGTTTTGCCTGCAGACGGAAATATGATCATTTCTGGACATTATTATGATCCGTTCAGTTTTACTCACCAAGGGCATGATGATAGAGCATGTGGGGTTTTATGGGATACAACCAACCAAACAGCCCTAGCCACCATGGTCAGTGATTTTAAGAGCTACATTGCACTTGCTAAAAAACTTTTTCCTGGAAAAAATAAGACCTATATTCCTCTCAATGTTGGTGAATTTGGAGCCTCTTCGGCCTGTACTGATGTTTCAGATGCAAATCGAGCGAGCTATTTCAAAGACCTCCTGGAAGTGATGAATGGACTTGGTTTAAGCTGGCACTACTGGGGGTTCACTGGAGTTGGCTTTGATGCCTACAATAAAGCAGCGAGCGCTTGGTATCCCGAAATCCTACAGGTGTTGGTGCAATAACGCCAAAGACCGACTCTTAACGGCGGCGCAATAAGGATTTTTTCCTTGAACAGCTCCGTTCGT
>JBAYAV010000466.1:0-2519 GCA_041669565.1 Lentisphaeria bacterium | reverse complement strand
TGGCTGGCGCAATTGCTCTGAAAGACGGGGCTGTCCTGGGTTTGGCAATGGGGTCTTCTCTGGCAGTTGGCTATGTGGATGAAAATATTAAAATCAAGGGCTGGATGAACGAGTTGGCTTTTGCACCAGTTGATTATAATCCGTATGCCGCCGTTGATGAATGGAGTTGTGATGCCGGTGTTGGTGCTAATTATTTTTCACAGCAGGCGGTAGCTCGTCTGATTCCAGTGGCGGGAATTGAAATGCCGGATATTCCTGAAGATGCTTTTCCGAAACGCTTGAAACGCGTTCAGGAACTAATGCTGAAAAAAGATTCGCGCGCACGCAAGATTTATGAGACTATTGGTGTATATTTCGGTTATACCATCGCGCATTACTGCGATTTTTATAAACAGATTAAGCATTTAGAGGTATTGGGGCGTGTTGTCAGCGGCGAAGGCGGCCAGATTATCTTGAATGAAGCGCGTAGGGTCTTGAAATCTGAATTCCCGGAAATTGCGGGTATTCATTTCTATGAGCCGGATGAACGCGAAAAGCGCCACGGACAAGCAGCAGCAGCAGCAAGTCTTCCGATCACCGACTAAGGCAGGAGGAAATTTTATGACTATAGAAGAACGTAATGATTTTATTATGGAGCATCTCAATAAAGGCGATTCTCTTTCCGATGTTCAGAAAATGTTAGTTGATGAATATAAAATGAAGATAACCTATTTTGATTTGCGAATGCTCGCATCTGATCTGATGATTGACTGGCATAAGCAGGATAAACCGGAACCCGTAAAACCGAAAGAAGAGGAAACGCCGGTATCGGAAACATTGGATGATGACGGCTTGGACATGGAGACCGGTGAAAATCTCGCGGAAGATGATGATGAAATACCGGAAGATGAAATGGATGATGACGATGGGATCGGCGGTAGTGTCTCCATCGAGGTCAATAAACTGGTCCGTCCCGGAGCTGCTGTAAGCGGCGATGTCGTTTTCCCGTCTGGCTCAAAGGGCTCGTGGTATGTTGATAATATGGGTCGTTTAGGATTAGATTTGGCCGAAGGCTCCAGTAAGCCAACGCAAAAAGATATCGCGGCATTCCAGAAGGAATTGCCGAAAGCACTGGGATATGACAAATAAAGAGTCACGGAATAAATTCAGATAATAATCAAAGCCCGCGGATTTTTCTTTTTATTAGAAATTCGCGGGTTTTTTGTATTGAATAAAAATGTTTAACGGATGCTGCGAAAAGATAATTTATTTTTCACAGCCGTCCCACGCCGATGCGTTATTTTGAAGATTTTCCCGTAGATACGCACGGCCGCGCGTCTGTGCCTAAATCGGATATTCGTGGAATAGCAACAAAGACGCGTCTTCTTTCAATATATTTTTGCACACAAAAAAGATGTCTTGTAAAATTGGACACCGTTGTGTCTGATTGCGTCCATAAATCGGGCAATTTTACTAGTTAGTGGCGGAACGAAAGCCCCCTTTTTGAGAAAGAACAAATCATTTATCATAAAAAAAGATACTGATTGTTATAGAAAAACAAAAAATAAAAAAGGCGTAAGGTAGCATCTTAATAAAAATTCAGACTTCCTTGCATCGAAGATCCTCGGCATTGTTCCATATTGTGGCGTTTTAATGATTAATTACCCGTAAAATTGCATTGATTAGGGACAGAGATAACTTTTTGGGGCATAACCAATTCCTCCTTTTTTCAGCATGATTGCTATGGTTAAAAAAGACGTATTGTATTGATATTACCCCAGGCTGAAGCCTGGGGTTAAGCATGGTTGAGCGCCTACGGCGCAGTTAAAATATGCAGAAAAGCTAAACGAAAGGAGTGCTTACGACGCAGGCACCAGAAAGTCTTTTTTGAGGAAGTCTTCGTTTTTTGCCTAAACTTGATAGGATCATCAATCTACAAACACATTTCGGCCAATGACAATTTTTTGGGTACAGCACACCATCTTATTTTAACAAATCAGCGAAGACCCAAAAACTTATACCCTCAGACTTCCTTGCACTGAAGATCCTTGGCATTGTATTTTCATTACGTTTGTTGCATCACAATAATCATATGTCGGTGCACGGAAGTCTGAAATTATCCATCAAATTATGGGACGGCTGTGTCCTCAACTGGAAATCAGCAGTTTTTCCCAATTTCAGGATCTTCCATTTGCTGTCCCACAGCTTTTCTGCTTGTTTCGATTCCTCACTGTCCTTCCTCGATTACAGTCTTTGTCCTATGCTGTCCCATAGGAGTCTGCAAAGAAAGCATTCTTCTTGACAAAAAGGGGCTTTCTGAATGAATTTGCGCCGTAGGTGCTAACCCTCAGGCGAGTTTGCAAAGAAAGCATTCTTCTTGACAAAAAGGGGCTTTCTGAATGAATTTGCGCCGTAGGTGCTTAACCATGCTTAACCCCCAGGCGAGTCTGCAAAGAAAGCATTCTTCTTGACAAAAAAGGGCTTTCTGAATGAATTTGCGCCGTAGGCGCTTAACCATGCTTAACCCCCAGGCGAGTCTG
>JBAYAV010000465.1:0-2525 GCA_041669565.1 Lentisphaeria bacterium | reverse complement strand
CTGCATAATGTTCTGCCGTTGCAGTTTCATGACGTAAAAGATACCGATTTGTTCCCGCTTCAAACAGCCGGCGATAGCTCGTACTGCTGCGTTCCCCAAGCGACAATGTAATGGCACAATCCGAAAAACGGTGGTGTATTTTTTCCAGCAACGAACACAAAAAATCATCCGTATAAAAAGCATCTTCGCCACCTTGGAGAACGAAGGTCCGAAAACCAAACTTATGGCCATTTTCACAGCATGACATAATTTGATCTGCCGATAACCGAAAACGCGAAACATTCAAATTGCTTTTCCGAATACCACAATAATAACAGTCATTACGACAAATATTACTGATTTCAATGAGCCCCCGAATAAAAACATTCTTCCCGTAAATCGGTTCCCGCAGCTCAACAGCCAACTCCTGAGCATCATACATTAACTCTGGGGAGGGAAGCGTAAGAAGCGCTTCCCAGTCTTCACGAACAAGCTGATGTTCTTTTACAAGTTTTTTTAGTAGATCGTGAGCCATAAAATTATATCAAAATTTGAACTATTTAAAATAAAAAAGCACTTCTGAGAAGAAGTGTATGAGAGAAAAAATTTACATATATAAACTATATAAATTTTGAAACTCTCCTTACTCTCTGACAATCCTTGAGCTCAGAACTTGAATGAAAAGACTCGCTCGTAGAATGAATCCTTGGGCTTATCACTAATTAATATAATGTTTAAATATTAAAAAGCGATAAAAAAAATTCTTTTACGCAAATAACAGCAATCGTTTCTTCCTTATTTATGAAGTTGCTCATTCCTGAATTTTCCAGAAATATCACCCTCCAATTGCTTAAAAAGTGTTAATGTGAGAAATTTGGTTATGAACCCTTGTAGTTACCAACAGAAATCACTACGTCTCCAATGACATTTATTCGCTTCATCCACTCTTTTTCCCATTCGTTTGCATTAGCAAAACGCTTGAGAATAATATCCGCCACCTTTTTGTCACTCCTCCCGTAAGCAATGTTTTTCAAGCACCTGCGCAGCTCTCTCATTACCCGTTCCACCATAGATGATGCCTTGTGGGAAACAAACCCCCATTTCAGCCATCTTCTGACGTAACCAAACATGGAACGCCTAGCGTTATTGATGTAGCGAACTACAGCTGAATAACCTTTGCCTTCAAGGTACAAGACCAATTTCAGCATTACCTGTTCAGTATTTTCCATCCGTTCCTTAAGGAGTCCTTATCTTCTTCGGGTACTTTCTGAAAATCCTCAGCAGGAAGCTCGATAGCCATGGCAACAGCAAGAGCATTCTGCAGGGGCTTGATCTCTTCCTTGTTTGCTCCGTCTGCATGCATTACGTGGTACAAGTCCCGCTTGATATGCCATTGGCACCTTTGCTGTTCATCCACATAATCGGCAAACGAATCGGCCAGACCTAGTTCGCCATTACAGACTATGATCGAGTCATCAGGTAACTGGATGTTCTTCTTTTTCCAATCTCGGTTTACCTCGTTCCAGGAGGTACCAGTCCAAGTTTCCATTGGAAAAACCTACCCCTGCTGCGTGGATGCCGATGACCGCTTTTATGTCGCCCTGCCTAGCTTTTCCATTCACTCCTTCACCCTTGAACTTTGTACCGTCAGCCATAATTTCCAGGGGTAGGAGCCAATCACTTTGTTTGACACCTGGATTTCGTCGCAGTCCGTTTTCAGTATCTATTCATTGGCGGCGCGGTAAGGAAGCGAAATCTTCCCGTCGCAAGAAAGTTGGGCGACACCGCGACGGTAGCTTGTCTCGCTGATGGTTTCGGCCACCAGTTTCTCAAGTTCATTCGTTTTTGTCTGGTAACGCCTAAATTTGATCAACTTTTGAAAAGGAGCATAAGTAACGCCACATTTGCAGCATTTCACCCGTTTGAAATATCGGATGAATTCGCCGATGTTCGTGCGAATTCTGCGATTATGACCACCATTGAGTACAAGTTTGCCGTCCGAGCATTCGTGGCAAAGTGTCAGGCCGGTAAAGATCCTGTTTCGAAAAATTTCCTGAATGAGACCAAGAATCAGTTTCAGCAGTTCGACGATGGCTTTGTGCTCAAAAGCATCTGCAACTTTCATGACCAACTCGTCAAATGAAAAGTTTTCCTCCGAATTACAAAACGTCAAATCCATGCTAGTTTTTTTTGCATCTGAATCTCCTTGTTTTGGTTGGTTTGGTAACTTCATCAAAATAAGGATTCCAATGCACTTTGTCAAACATTTATTTCTATCACAAGATTTCGCACATTATCAAATAATTTCTTATAAAAAATTCAAAAAACTTTTTCTGATTTTGTCAGGGAAAGCTTTTTTTTGATATTATTTGATATTAATAGTGTTGACTGACCGCTTACGTTAGCGAGTAAAATTATGGTGTTTGATATACAACATGATATACTACAAACCAACATGTTATCAACTTTTTCAGCATTTTTTTGCATGATAATTCACGGATTCAGGTCTTGTTCGAAATGGATATTTCGGATAACAATTTATTTTT
>JBAYAV010000464.1:0-2528 GCA_041669565.1 Lentisphaeria bacterium | reverse complement strand
GCTTTGATTTTTTGTTTATTTTTATAGCATATAATTTTCTGAATATAATTTGAATATCTATAAAATACAACTGTTTTTATCGTGTTTTTACAATAGACTGATTTATGAGGCCGTCTGGCAAGCCAAAGTTTGTAAACTTGAAATATCTTAGCAAACGCTAAAAAACGTTTGGTCCTACGCAATGGAATATCCTTGCAGAATTTCGTCCTATATTCGTACATGAAGGATTTGGGGGCTATTGCTATGCTATATCATTTTGCTAAACGTTTTGCCCTTGTCAAAATTAGCAACAAATATGCCCCAAAACGCAAACAGAGCGCGTTATCAGGATTGTATATTCTAGCGCGTCCCCATAGATTCTCGAATATCGTGTTTTATTGAATCAGGGACAAAATATTTTCCGCCCGTTCTTGCATGGCGATAGATCTTTTTTCCTGTATGATCGTTTTTTTGATTTGCAGAGATCCCTAATTCAGTGTGAATGATAATCAAAATTGGCCCCAAATTTGATAATTCCAATGGTTCCGCACACGTGGGGGTTGGGAGAGTTATGAATGATGAATTGAAGATAAAGAGAAAAAATTTCAACTTTTTGGTAAATTGAAGAATGGGGAATGAATTAAAAAACAAACCGCATTTGTTTGCGGTTGTGCAAAAAAAGGGCGCAAAAGAGAAATAGACAGATGTGTGTGGGATTTTTACAACGGGAAAGGACGATGTTGAAGAATTAGCACGTAGCGACGCACGGACGTACGTCGTTCTAGATTTCAAACATCACATTATTTTGGGGGTCTGCGCCGCAGGCGCAGGTCCGTTTTTGCACGGTCACAAGGTTTTATAGGTATATTTTCTAAGGCAATAGACTGTTTGAAACACGCAAAAAAACGTCGCTAATGCAATCGGATGTTCAGGTTTTAAAGAAACACACGACATTCATGCGGTGTGCGTTAAATATGAGCGATAACGAGCACGGTGTGCGTTAAATACGAGCGATAACGAGCAGGTGTGCGTTAAATACGAGCGATAAAAGACGTATGTTTCTATTCCGATGTGATGTTCTAGCAGGAATGCTTTCTCCATACGCAGGAATGCTGGGGTTACTCTTGCCACAGGCAAGGGGAACACAGGTAGGAATGCGGGGGTGCTCTTGCTACAGGCAAGAATGTCTGTGTTACTCTTTCCGGATGTTCAGGTTCTAGAGAGACGCACGTCTTCCCCCAAAAAAACGGATGTTTGAAATACGGAGCAAAGCGTTAGTTATCTGGTAGAATTTCTAATATTGGAAGGCGTTTTGCATGGATTCAATTTCATTGTTTGGAATATGGCAGCACGAGGCATATTTTTTATAATGCGAGACAACCGTCCGAATTTTTTTCAGGATGGTATTCATCTGATTATTGTCAATTCTAAAATAAGGCGCGACTTCTTCTGCGAGATGAAAATCCAATGAGTTATCCATATCGGAAATATTTAGTGACAAGCCGTATCCATCTGGATTGGGATTGATATCATAGACAGGTGAAAGAGTCCAGCCTTGATCTGTTAATAAAAAGCCATGATTTTGCAAATGATCATCCGTATTGGAAACCGCAATTGAGAAGGTCATCCTTGTCCATAATTCCTGAAGATTTTCAGTGATATTTGTACAGTGTTCTACTATAAATTCGGCAAGATCGAGATAGCTTATATTATTTGTAGCATTTGCGCCATCGGTTTGATTTAATAGCGTCATTGCGGATGCGAAGTGAATTCTGCGTTCTTTTTGGCGGTCGAATCGTTTGACTAAAAAAGTGGATCCGTACTTTGAGAATTTTTCCAGTCGTATTTCGGGGGTATTGAGCCCGATGTCTTTGGCCATTTGCATGGTTATATATTCCCATGCAGAAGTATTATTACTGTCGTTATGATTTGGAAATTTTGCAATCCACAGATTATTCTGGTTATCGCAAACATTAGCTTTTGGGCGTGCACCGCCGAGAGAAGAACCTGGGGCAATTAACATCGATAACCATTTTTTTGTTTCGATCATAGATGCGTCTTTTTCTAAATGACGACAGGCGTTTTCGAGTTCGCGTAATTGTGTCCATGGTGGTGTGGGGATCGTCTGGTTATCGTTTAAAAAAGAACCATCTGGGGATAGCTTAAAACGCAGGCCGCCCATGCGTGTCTTATCATAGACTCCTAACAAGTAATCTGATTGCTGCAAGGGGCGTATGGGGCGATTTTCCTGTTTCGCTAAAATAATTTCACGTCGCTGCATTAATTTTCGGCCCCAGCGATCTGGTGCGGAGTCCATAAATAAGCCGAAATTATTTTTTTGACTATATTGTGGGCCAGCAAAAAATTGAAGCTCTGGATCCAGCAATTGAGACGGATGAGTTGTGAGCCAACTGGGATTGAATTCAAAAGAGGCTATTTCTTTTCCGCGAATAAACTGTACCAGAAGGATGCCCATAAATTGTGGGTTTTCATGGATGTCAAAATAGACGTAGATTTTTTTAGAAGTATTCATGTTATTTTCTTTTTGG
>JBAYAV010000463.1:0-2535 GCA_041669565.1 Lentisphaeria bacterium | reverse complement strand
TTTGGAGGCTCGTCCAAATGGCAACAACGCACCAAGCATCTTCCCAGAAAGAGATTGTCAACCACTAGATGTAGTGGGTAAGAAAAATTGGTCACCCCAACTTTATACCCCAGTAATTTTATTATCGGGATTCTCTGGAGTTTGAACTGCGCATTAGTCCACGTTTCTGGCTGAAGAAGGACCCGTTATTTATCTAAAATGAGTATTCCAAATTTTTCAGGCACATAATGAGAAAATTCACCCGTTGGTGACCAGCAGCTTCTTGCCATGACTTTTCCATCAATGCGATTACGATAAAAGTTAGCGGCTAGATTTCCGGCGAAACTTGAATCGGCGATACCGAGATTAAAGAAAGGGATGCGAATTTCAGCAACCCACCGATTTTTTTCTTTGGTGACATGAACTTTGGAATCGCTATTCCATTTTACAATATTAGGAGCATGAGGAATGACTTCGATATCAAAAATGGCTTCATTCGTATTGAAAACGATTTGGAAACATTTTTCCCGATTTGTTTCATCGGGGCAAATAAATATCTCTATACTATCATCCATCCAAACAAAGTCGGTGTCATTTTTTTTGATTACTGCCTTTACGGTTTCCATTTTTGGTTCATCGCAGACAAATTTAAGCCATAGGTATTGTTTATCATATCCAGCATAAAGCCATGTTGGGGGATCCTGTTTTTGGCCGCTTTTATTTAAGAATTTAACGGGCGCTATTTTTTCAAAGGTTTTTTGTGGATTCACCAGCGGCAAATTTAGTTTTTGGAATCCCAACTTTTTTATTCTTGTTAATCGGCCATTGCCGATCTCGAATTCTTTTTGGATCAGTTCGACTCGTTTACGATAGACAGAATCTTTTTGTGTGGCCTCGGATGCCTGTTTTAAGAACGCATTTAATTCTGCCAGAACTGCGGTAGTAAACATGTCATCTGGAACGCATTTTGGAATTTCGACAACAGTTTTGTGGTGTCTTTTCTGAGCAGACAGCCAAAAAGATTTCATTGGCAACGCGGCTGGGCCGTAAAAAAGATGGCAGTATTCATTGATGAGTGCATCGATATCCAAATTCGGTTCCCAATAAAGGCGCGCGGTGACATAAAGATTCAGATGCTGCAAGCCTGGTGTCGCCATATCGTCATAATTTCCCCATCCTCGGCCTTCGGATTCAATAAATTCACCGCTGTATTTTGGATTTTTGAACAGGTATTTCAGTTCATCGTTTATGGTATCGGTAAAAATGATCGGGAGGCCTTTCCACGGCATCCAGTGATCTAAATACCACGTCCACAAATAGACACGATCTACTTTTTTAGACCATCTTTCTATTTCTTTATGAAATTTTGCTTTTTCTTTTGGATCGGCAAGCATACTACGCCAATTACAGTACATAACAGCTACATTCGGCATCCTTTTAATATCAGGAGGCGGCATCTGATACCCCTCATAGGCAAAACATCCTACATATTTATGAGGAAATCGCTTTGCCACCAACGCGGCTACTTTTCGGGTAAAATTCCATATATAGTAGGAGTGTTTTCCATTATTCGCAGCATTCGGGCGAAGTTCTGCCTGACAATTCGGGCATTCACAGATTTTAATTAATCCGTCATTCGGAACGAGGGGAAAAAGATCAACATCGGGATGCGTTTCAAAGTACGCAATAATATTTTCACCCCATTGTTTGATCACGTCCGGATTCGTTAAACAGAGGTTCCCACCACCAGTAATAACGCCCTCCTTATCGAACGCGCGTTTTCCATCTATCAGGGCAAAATACTCCGGATGTGATTTGCGATATCGTTGAAATTGGCAATAAGAATTCATCATAATAACTGGAGGTGCTCCGCCAAAACCAACGCGGTGTGCCCACAGCGCGCTTTCTGGACTGTACTCAAACCTGGAATACCATGCAAAACGATGATTTGTTTTCGGTGCTCCAGTAAAGGCTAGTTTAGGGACCGTTAAATTGGGTACTGAATGAATCACTGTGCCGAGTTCGCCGGGCATATAAAAACGCATCTTACCTACTTTTCGAAGAAATTCATAAACACCAGTCAGAGTCCCTGCTTCACCAAACATTCCCAATTTTAGTTTTGTATTATAAATTTGATTGAGATTATAGGGATTGTACGGGCCAATGATCGCTCCGCCTTTATAGTCGCGTCCGATAATTGCCAAAAAACCTTCCCCTGTTTCAATCCGATATCCTTCACCGGGAAGATTATTCGCAGTGATGCCAATCGATGTAAGTTCCGGAGATTTCCCAACATAAATAACGGGAGACTTCGTGGCCTTAGTGACGATTTTCAAATCAGCATTGCAAATTTCATTTGTAAATTTCTGCAATTCTGTTGCCGCCAGTTTTACAGTATCCGCGGCATCGGCTGATACCACAATTTCTTGATAGGGGGCGCCTGTTTGATCAAGTAATTCCGCTTGAAGTAACACCCCCACACACACAACAAAAAGCATGGCTACTAATTTCATTTGCATATCATTGGTCCCTATTTTATTTTTCACTGACGAATTT
>JBAYAV010000462.1:0-2544 GCA_041669565.1 Lentisphaeria bacterium | reverse complement strand
ATCAGCATAGCCATGGCGTGAGGCAAGCTCATGCCGGACATAACCAAAAATTCGAGTACGTTATCCAAGGATGCGCTATCGCTTAATTCCGGTTGGATAATCGGACGGATATTTTTGATATCACCCAAGGCAGGAGAGGAGAGTACACTTTCTCGAGCTTCCATCCATCCTCTGTTACCGCGGATCGTATTGATCTCGCCATTGTGGCAAAGTAAGCGGAACGGTTGTGCAAGTCCCCAGGTAGGAAAAGTATTCGTGCTGAATCTGGAATGAACCAGAGCCAGACCGCTGGTAAAGTAACTATTTGTGAGGTCAGGGTAATACTGTCTAAGTTGCATAGACGTCAGCATTCCTTTATAAATAATATTTTTTGTAGAGAGTGAAACGACGTAAAAATCATCTTTTGAAGGTATAGCAGATAATCTCACCCTATTCTCTATCATTTTTCGTACAATGTAGAGTTGGCGGTCCGCTGTTGCCGTATCGGCAAATCCTGTAATGAAAATTTGTTTAATGTCCGGTTCGTTTTTCTGTGCCGAGTCTCCCAAAATCTCCGTGTTGGTCGGAACATTGCGCAAATGCATCAATGACAAACCCTCTTTCTCAATCTCCTCAATGACAATACTCAAAATATCACTTTGGTCTTTTTCGTTTTTTGGAAGGAAAAGCAATCCTGTACCATAATGTCCTTTTTCGGGAACAGGGATGCCTTGTAATAATATAAATTCATGAGGTATCTGTAGCATGATACCTGCACCATCACCGGTTTTGTTGTCAGCGCCTTCAGCTCCACGGTGACGCATGTTTTCCAAAACCTTCAATGCAGACTCAACAACAGCATGTGATTTTTCACCATGAATGTTTACTAACATTCCTACGCCGCAAGCATCATGTTCATAGGCGGCATTGTATAAACCTTGTTGTTTAGACCGCTGGGCAGGTTGCTCGTCAGATGGTTGGTCGGATTGTTCCTTTAAATTCACTGCTTTTGTTGTGTTGTTAAAAAGTTGTTCTTTTTCCATTTTTCGATTACGTTATGTAAATAATGCCTGTAAATACTATCAAATGTTCCGCAAAAATAAAAAAATAATTCCAATCTGTCAAACAAAAAACGCCAATTTATTATAAAAAGCAGAATATTGGTCTAAGTTGTTTGTAATTTATCAATAAAAATTCATTAAAGCCTATCCGCCTCCCTTTTCGGCCTGTTCTCGAAGGTCCTTTACTTTTGTAATGAGCGAAATGCGAAGATAAGTCTTGGAGGTACTACTTTCCAAATTATATTTGATTTATTTTCAAAAAAAATTATGATTTGTTGCCAAAAAACGCCATTATACACCAGTTATAGCCACTTAACTCCATATTCATCCACTTTTGTTTTTGCAGTCCTGTAAAATTAATTTTGCGATGCAATTTGTATGTATTTCTATCGCAAATTGCATGCGTTTGCGATAGAAAACAGTTGCGTTTGCATCGCAAAATAAAAGCGTTTGCATCGCGATTTTTTTTTCCCCATCCGTCACATAAAGAAATAAATATATTAATATTTTCTTTAAGACTTAGAGAGCTATTATAATATATTTATTTATATATAGGCTGTGACGGGGGCTGTGACGGCCGGCTTTTTTCGATAGGGATGAAACGCCCTGTTCATGGCGGTTGAGGCGTGGTGAAAGCTGTGACGGAAGCTGTGACGGCCTCTGAGAGGCTTGTGGAGGGGGTTACGAAAGGGTTTGCGAGTGGTTTTTCGATGGGGAAAACGTCTGGTAGGCAGGGCTTTGAAGGCTAGTTAACCAGGCTGAGGTTACGCTGATATGTGTTTAAAAGAGATTTTTCCCCAAGGTAGAAAAACTTCTAAAATTATTAATTAATCCGACTGTCTTGTTTTGTCGAACGGGAAAGGTTAAAAAGATTTTTGTTTAATTATACAATGACAATATCTTGATCTCCGGCGTGAATGCATATAACGTTTATTGTCGGACTATTTGAAAGATAAAATATATATTACATCTATATTTAATATATGTAATATAAACAGTAAGTGTTATGAGAAATAAATATCTGATTTATTTATTTGTTTATCTATTATATTTATGTAAAAAAAAGATATATTTAATGTGTTTAATTACTATAGATAATACCATATTGTGGTTTTAAATGGCCAAAATAAGGTTTTTTAAGCCTTAGAGATTAAATAAGTAATCAAAAATATTAAACTTTATGTGAATTGATATTGTCTAATTATCCAAATTGTGCATTGATAAATAAGTAATTCTTGTTTTATTAAAAATATTTTATTTTTTTTAAAAAATGATTATATTAAAAAAATAATATATATTTTCGCCGTACTTTCTTTAACTAATAATAATAATATATATGGGAAACTTTTATCCAAAAAAGTGTTTAAAAATAAGTCGTATTTGCAGTATACAAATTTTATTTTTAGCGATGTCCATTTTAATTTGTCTTCCGATAAAAGCCGCAAGCCATAGATTGGAACGTCGTATATATCTTTTGGATGTAACCTTATCAATGAAAGGCTTT
>JBAYAV010000461.1:0-2550 GCA_041669565.1 Lentisphaeria bacterium | reverse complement strand
GATTCTTCCGATGTTTTTGTAGGACACAATAATATGGGCTAATTCTTTCAATCGGGGAATCACAATTCTGTTAAAATATCATGTTGCTTTTTGCGGGCTGATATTTTTTGATCGTGTCAAAATTATCACATATTTTTTGCGTTGTTTGGATAATATAACGGACGCACCATCAACTGTTTTATATGATTTTTCGTAAATTATATTCATGATTTTTGGTTGCGAATAGAATGAAATAATATCTATATCCCGAATAATCCCAATTGGACATTCTGTATGATTTTGTTCGATATTTGTGGTGGTATTTATCGTCCATAATTTTGTTTTTGGTTGTATAATAGTGATGTCCCCGTTCCGACGTCTTTTTTGGAGGGGTACAGAGACGCAAAATATTGCGTCTCTACGTCTCCGCGTCCCGTTACATTTCCTCGTTCATTATTGGTTTTGACAATTTCAATTATTCCATGAATATGATTTGGTTCTTCTATAAATAAATATTGCCCCGCTTTTGTATTCATAGGATGTATTTTTTGCATCATGTACTTCCGAATGGTTTTTATTTTGTTGTCTATATTGTGTCGTACAACAAAACAAAAAGTTCAATCAAAACACCTATAATATTTTAAAAAAAGGTTTTTATTTTTGTTCTATAGGGAAAGTAGGAAAAATTCAGGTATTTAGAAACAACTAAATTCACAGTCCTGCATTTTTTGCGACTTCATCCATACTATAAAATAGGGCATCTTCTATTGTCAAAACACAGTACCTTGCTTTATACTTCTTTTTCCGAATTCTTTTAAAACAAAGAATGCCTCCTTCTATTAGAATAGAAAGAGGCATACTTTATTTTAGACTATTTTATTTGCTTACGCACATTTTATTTAAGTGGCGTTTACGAAGGCGGATATTTTTTGGTGTAACTTCAACAAGTTCATCATCATTAATATAAGCAATACAATCCTCTAAGCTCATATAGACTGGCGGAATTAATGCAATACTCTCATCGGAACCAGATGCACGCATATTCGTTAACTTTTTGCTCTTGGCAGGATTAACAGTTAAATCACCTTCACGACAATGCTCACCCACAATCTGCCCTGCATAGATCTTGACATTAGGCCCTAGAAATAAACGTCCGCGGTCTTGTAAGTTAAACAACGCAAAGGCCACAGTCTCACAAGTCTGCATGGCTACCATCGCACCACGGAAACGATAAATTATTTTGCCGGCATCCACATCATAACCACTGAAGATATAATTCATAATGCCAAGCCCCTTGGTATCGGTCATAAATTCTGAACGATAACCAAGCAACCCACGCGTCGGTATAATATAAACAAGACGCGTCATTCCATTCGCCGTATCCATTGTTTGAATACGTCCTTTACGCTGTCCCAGTTTTTCCATAACATTCCCAACGTAAGCCTCATCCACGTCAATTGTAAGCTCTTCATACGGCTCGGTGCGTTTTCCATCTTTGTCCGTTCGAAAAATTACCTGCGGACGAGTTACCTGAAATTCATAACCATCACGCCGCATCTTTTCAATTAAAATAGACAAATGCAGTTCTCCACGACCAGACACTTTAAATCCAGCCGTATCTTCCAGCGGTTCAACTTGCAGCGCCACATCACACATCGTTTCATATTTCAATCGATCCGCCAAATGACGTGATGTCACAAACTGGCCTTCACGCCCAGCAAAGGGGGAATCATTCGGAATAAAACTCATCGAAATTGTCGGCGGATCAATGACCAGCGGCGGCAGCGGAATGGGGTTGTTAGGATCGGTATAAGTACACCCAACGGTCACTTCATCCATACCGGCAATTGCCACGATATCCCCGCAGACAGCCTCGTTGACCACCACTTTTTGATTACTTTCAAAACGATAAATCTTTGTAATTCGCGCCGGCCTTAGTTCACCATCACGCATGGCAACCACGATTTCTTTATTGATATTCATTGAACCGCTGGTAATTTTGCCAATACTAATACGGCCGAGATACGGTGAATAGTCAATGCTACTTACCAACATTTGCAACGATGCATCCGAGCTGCCCGTTGGAGGCGGGATTGATTTTACAATCAAATCACACAGCGGCCCCATATCCTTTTTTTCATCGTTCAAATTATCAATTGCATAACCTTCACGACTTGAGGCATAGATAACCGGAAAATCCAAAATTTCTTCTGGAGCATTAAGACGTACAAACAAATCGAAGACCTGATCAACCGCCCAATCCGGCCGCGCTGCCGGCTTATCAATTTTGTTAATAACTACAATAATTGGAATTTTCAAAGCCAAGGCTTTTTTCAACACAAAAAATGTCTGCGGCATCGGGCCTTCCTGCGCATCCACCAAAAGAAGAGCGCCGTCGGCCATTCGCATGACACGTTCAACCTGTCCGCCGAAATCGGCATGCCCGGGAGTATCAATAATGTTAATACAATACCCCTTGTAAGGAAAGGAACCATTTTTGACGTAATGGTAATTCCACGTTCACGTTCAAGATCGTTGGAGTCCATTAAACGTTCTTCAACATGCTGATTT
>JBAYAV010000460.1:0-2553 GCA_041669565.1 Lentisphaeria bacterium | reverse complement strand
TTTTATGCAGAGCCTACCCGAATTTTAAGCCCCCGCAATCGCAGCAGCGGCCTTTGTAACATCGCCGATATACTTGATACCAAATGCTAATACAAAAATAGCGATTGTTTCAACAATACCAAGCGCAATCAGATAGTTCACAAAACCCTGGCCTGTTTCCGCAAAGGCATCACATCCGCCTGCAGCAGCACGCCCCTGGAACATTGCTGAAAAGCAAATACCAAGACCACCGATTAGCCCGATAATCAACGCTTCCGGCCAGCAGGTAAGACCAAGAGCCATGATTTGTCCCATTAAGATAACACCATAGATAGTCTGGGTCATGGGAGCACCCGTTAAAATAGTCAGCTGAAACGGAACCGGCCGGCCTTGCGCGTAGCATTTTTTCCAACTTCCAATAGCGGAAGAAGCAGCAACACCACATCCATAAGCTGAACCAATTGCGGACATACCAAAGGCGCTGAAAGCACCCACGTTTACTAAAGCCTGTTGTAATTCCTGTGTCATTTATTAATCTCCTCTTGTAATAATTCCATTTTCACTTAAAAATAAAATTTAATTTTCGATGTTTAATTATGTGCAGATTTTTTACCGATTCCAAATGCTTTATAAGGCTTTCCGCTCCAACTTAAATCGAGCTGCCCTGAAAATTCCAGAGTATTCAAACGAATACCGTGAACGAGAACGCCCATCGCCGCTGAAGCTATATTCAATAGATGGCCAAATAAAATCACCAAAATAGCAAAAGGAATACACCATGGGGAAATATCCCATACCAACTTACTCATACTATTAAAATTACTCGCAATATAAAGACTGGCAAGTCCAACCGCATACAAACGAATATAAGACAGTACGTCAACTAAGCTGTTAATAAAGTTAAACGGCGAATAAACCAACGATACGGCATCTTTCCAGTTAATATCAAAAGCAACAATGAGAATTGCGCCAACGATATAGAATATTTTTGCAATTTGCGGCAGATCCCCTCCGGAAACAATCAGCATCTTTACCGTGAAATAATTTCCCCACAGGAAACTGCCCCATCCAAGATTTCCAAGAACGCCACGAATATTTTTGCTGATAACAGCACCCCAAACACGCCCCAAAGACAAATGGAAGGCCCCAAGAAAGAAGCAAAATAGTTTCAAATGATCGCCATTTGCATCATCTCGAAACCACGGTATCCCCCGCATAAACACCGGAACATACTGCTTATCAATGCCAAACCAATTACCAGTAAGCCAGCCAAAGGCTAAAATACTCGCACTCATAACCGTCAAAAGAAGCATCACTTCACGATTTTTCCCTATCGGCATTTTGAAATAAATAAAAACGCTGATTATCGTAAAAAGCAGCCCATAGCCGGCATCACCCACAATCATTCCACAGAAAAGAGACAGAAAAATCAAGACAAGAACACTTACGTCTGTTTCATTATACCCCGGCAAAACGCCAATAAAATCAAAAATCTGCTGCGCCATACGAAACGGCTTCGGAATTTTCAATTTTGTCGGCACCGCTGTATCATTACGTTCAGCATCCTCATAAAGGATCGCCCATCCCTCTTGATGCGAAGCATCCAAAACCGGCTGCAGCTGCTCTTCGGGAACAAAACCACTTAAATAGGAAAGCTTTTTTCCGTCATCGCCCATACCATCGCGCGCTTTGGCAAATGCGAGCTTGTTTTCCTCTGATTTCTGCAACAACTTCAGTCCGCATAATTTTTCAGAAACAATTTTTTTCAACAAAGACTCTATTTCCCGACTGCGATCTTCCAATTGCTGTTTTTCGCTCTGCAGCTTATCCAGCTCCATTCCCAACGGAAATTTTGCCAATGGCAACGACACCTCTTCAAGAGACGCTTCCGATAAAACAACAAAATAAACCATCTTATCTTCACGCTTAATTTCCTGATAACTCGCGCTTTCCGGTATCGATGGAACTTTATCTTCATCACAAAGACACAACGCAACATTCCAGCCGTGATCCCTTAAATTCTGCAAACTTGCCTCGGAAAAAGTTCCCCACGGAGCAAGCTCTTTGATCGCTTTACCCAACTGTATACACCGTTCAGACGCCGCTTTCTGTTCTGCCAGCAACGCTGCTGCTTTTTCAAATTCTTGAATGGTCGCCGGCTTCGAAGAGGATGCTTTGTCGGAAACTTTAATCAAGCCTAAAGAACGAGTTAAACTCTTCAGACGATTATTCACATCCTGAAGTTTATCCATTTCCTGTGAGACCGGTGCTTTTACAGAAACAATATGTATCGACGCCAACTTCTCCATTGCCTGAATCGCCTTCTGACGTTCAGAACTCATGCAGATGATGGTAATTTTTTTCATTTTTTCAATCATAAAGCGCCTCTTTTCACCCTGCACTCAACGCAGCATCACGCACTTTGCATTTTGCCTTGGCAATCTTTGACCGACCCACTGAGTTCGTCTGCTGATCACCAATATAAATATTAATTCTACGGATACTGTCCCGCGCTTCTGGAATTTTCACTTTATCAAACAAATTTACGCGCTGCGTTACAACCCGTAATTCCTG
>JBAYAV010000459.1:0-2555 GCA_041669565.1 Lentisphaeria bacterium | reverse complement strand
GTGAATGCTTTTTGTGCCGCCAACCTCGTCACATACCTAAGGGTATGCTCCTCGTTGTCGGCCCCAAAATCAAATCACGATTTTTTCGGCAAATTGTCAAGTTCATTTTTTTACAGCCCCTAACAGGGCAAATCGTTGATTTGTGTGAAACGAAAAAAAAGGGAATGCAATGTCTTTGTCAGCGTGTCTTTTTCCAAAATCGCAGGAAGAAAAAGGGGCTCTTTTGCCGGATTATTTTCCTGTTTCCTATCAAGCGATCATTTGGCGTAATTGGGGACTTGTTCCGGTTCAGAATATAGCGGCTGTTTTGCAGGCAAAGGAAACGCAAATAATGGCAGCTGCGGCATTACTAGGTCTTCCAAATAAGGATTATAATTATGCGCGGATGCGGGAACGGGCGTATGTTACGATCCTTCGAAAAAATTGGCATTTGCTTGATTATGAAGGTGTTTGCACACTTTTAGGCTGTTCGCAGGAATGTCTGGAGTTTATGCTTCGGGAGGATGATTTTCTTTGGATTAAGCTGGGCAGTCTGAAACCAATCGTGTCGCATTTGCCAAAATACCGGCCACTGACAGATCAAGAATTGCGCGCAACAAAAGACATTGCCGGATGGGTAAAAAAAGAACGGGCAAAACTGCCAGCCTGTCCGGAAGAGCCTTTCGCTTTCTTAGATCAGTTCACGACGGGAACGCACCCCTGTGTTCCGTGTAATGCTACAGAAAAATTGCGAATGGTTTACAGCTATTCTGCGCTGTATGGCGATCCGCTGGGAGACCCGACGCTGGATCCTTTTCCAGATTCCCTTCTTGCGGCTTATGCGGCGGCGGGAGTGAATGCGGTTTGGATGCAAGCAAGCCTTTATCTGTTGACGCCGTGGCTGGGTGAACAATATGCCGGAAATTGGCGGGCGCGCATTGCTCGGCTGCGTGCGCTGATCGAGCGGGTAGATCGTTACGGAATAAAAATAATTCTCTATCTCAATGAGCCCCGCGGTGTGCCTGTAGATTGGCTGAAAGAACATCATCCCGATTGGATCGGAGCAGTGGGCATCAGCGGTATTGCTTCTTTTTGCCCCGAAAATAAGGAAATGCTGGATGCGCTGTCAGCCGCAGTTGCTTCTCTTTGCCAGAGCGTCCCCGGAATCGGGGGCTTTATGGCCATTACCTATAGCGAAAATATTACGCATTGTCTGTCGCGACCCGAATCCGAATTGAGCCAGCCGTGTCCGATATGCCGTAAGTCCTTAACACCAGTGAGCAATATCGTGAAGGTCCTCCGGGCCCTCTATAAGGGCTTGCAGCAGGGCGATAACCCGCCTTGTTTGTATGCACACACATGGGCATGGAAAGAAGAATGGGGAGAGAAAATTATCGAGGCACTGCCACCGGAAATTGCGATTCTCTCGGTGAGCGAGTGGGAATTGAAAACAAATTGTCAGGGAGTGCCTGGCGCTGTTTGCGATTACTCAATCTCGAAACCGGGACCCGGGGATTATAGTAAGAAATTTTGGAAATGCGCGCGTGAAAAGGGACATCGCGTGGTAGCAAAAATACAGGTGAATAACAGCTGGGAATGCCCCTCATTGCCGTATGTTCCGGTTGCCCCACTGATCGAAGAACATCTGCAGAATTTACGCGCCATGGGGGTGGAAGAATTTATGGCAAGCTGGACCTTGGGCGGCTATCCCGGTGGCAATCTTAAATTGCTGTCACAATCTGCTCAGGAGGTGTGCGAGGCTGAGTTCGGGACACTCATGGCGAAAAAAGTTTTACGGATCCAGCAGTGTTTTAGTGATGGCTTTCGCTGTTTGCCCTTTGATGGCACATCCTTGATTTATTTTGGCCCGCTCGGAATGGGACCGGCAAATTTATTGCATTTAAAGCCGACAGGCTATAAGGCTTCTATGGTCGGTTTTCCGTATGATGACCTGAAAAGCTGGAGGGGATCCTATTCGGAAGAAGTTTTAGAAGCCGCATTTGTGGAAATGAATACGCATATTCGTAAAGGGATGGACCTTCTTGAACAAATCTCAATGGATGAGGTGCCGGAAAAATTTCGGGATTCTTGGAAGCAGTTCCGGAGTGTTTCAGAGGCCTTTTATCTTATGATGCGTGGCAGTTTGCTGCAGATAACTTTTATACGCGCCCGAGATCAAAAAGATTTTTCCGCGATGAAAAAGATTGTTCAGGAAGATCAGATATTGGCCGAAAAATTAATGCTTGTTCAGGCGGCCGATTCCCGCATTGGCTTTGAGGCGACGAATCATTATATGTTTTTGACCAATGATCTGATTGAAAAAAGGATCGCCGATCGGGCAATCCTGCAAAAATTATAAAGGGGTTGTACTACTTTACGCCGAAGGAAAATCCTTTCCGCGTAAAGTAGTAGTTTTGGTTTTTTTGTTATTTTAGTGGCGGAACGGAAACCCGTTTTTGAGAAAGAACAAATCATTTATCATAAAAAAAGATACTGATTGTTATAGAAAAACTAAAAATAAAAAAGGCGTAAGGTAGCATCTTAATAAAAATTCAGACTTCCTTGCACCGAAGATC
>JBAYAV010000458.1:0-2565 GCA_041669565.1 Lentisphaeria bacterium | reverse complement strand
CGCGATATCGCCGGAAGCGTGCTTACATAAATAGGTGTGCGTGTGATAATTTGCCCGTAACATGAATCTTTAACTCCAGTGAATGATATTACCACCATAAGTAACACCAGCACCGAACGCAACCGTGAGAATATAATCCCCTGATTTTATCTTCCCTGAATCGGCCAATTCGAAAAGAGCCAACGGAATGGATGCAGAGGATGTGTTCGCAACATGAGAAATATTCATAAAGAATTTTTCTTCTGGTAACTCCATCCGTCTTCCAACAGCTTCTATAATGCGCATATTGGCCTGGTGAGGAATAATGTATGAGATGTCTTCAGCGGTCAAATTATGGTCTTGCAATAATTGATTGATTACTTTTTCAAATGTGCGAACGGCAAAACTGAAAGTTGCATGGCCGCTCATTTTTACGTAGCTGATGGGGTCATCCGGATGCCGTATTTCTTTGCATCCGCCGTCTACGCGCAGAAGTTCGGCACGACTGCCATCGGATCCGAGGTAGCTCCCTAGAATGCTGGGGGTATCCGATGGCGTTATCACTGCAGCTGCAGCGCCATCGCCAAAAAGAATGCATGTTCCCCGATCCGACCAGTCTGCGATTCGTGAGAGTGCCTCCACAGAAATTAAAAGCAGTGGCTTTTGGGAGCTGATGACGTGTAATTTTGCAAAGTGTAGCGCGTAGGTGAAGCCGGAACAGGCGGCACACAGGTCAAACGCGGCAGCGTTTGTGGCTCCAATGCGATCTTGTACAATACAAGCCGTAGCCGGTAGGTTGTAATAATCCCCAGAACAAGTCGTTAAAAGAATCATGCCGATGTCTTTGGCTTCTATTCCGGCTTTTTTCAACGCACGCTGAGCGGCGATGACCGCCATGTCGGACGGCGCCTGATCATCCGCAATAATATGACGTGAATGAATGCCGGTGTGGGAGACAATCCAGTCATCGGTTGTACTTAGAGTCTTAGCAAGCTCGGTATTGCCAAGAATCTTTTCGGGTAAATATGAGCCGTAACCGGCTATTTTAGCATGTTGCAATGACAAAAGAGAAACCTAAATCGATTGATTATGAATAATAAGCAAGAAAAATAAGATTATATTTCTTGCGGATTTGTAAGACACGTTTTATAGTATAATTTAAAAAGTAAATATTGCAAAACAAATTCGTAAGTTTTAAGGAATCGTATGAGTATAGTAGTTGATCACGAGAGTCGTAAACATGAAATTGCCTTAAAGGCGCTAAAATTATTTAGTGAGCGCGGCTATCAGGTTGTGACTTATCGGCATATTGCAGAACGTTGCGGTCTGTCTCGTACGCTGTTATATAAGTATTTTAAGAATAAACGAGAAATTTTTGACAGCGCCATTATGTTGATTGTATATGACATCGCTGT
This sequence comes from Lentisphaeria bacterium, assembly GCA_041669565.1. Classification (GTDB taxonomy): domain Bacteria; phylum Verrucomicrobiota; class Lentisphaeria; order Oligosphaerales; family Oligosphaeraceae; genus JBAYAV01. Next base: position 1,171 of record JBAYAV010000458.1, on the reverse strand, counting down.
AAAATTTCGTAAAACGGTGGAAAATAATCCGGGCTTGAGTGCTTCTGAAAAGTTGGATTTAGTGCTCGGTGATGCGGCACGAAGAGTCGTTGAACATCCGCAACTTTTACAGGTTATTGCGGAGTATCTAATTCGGCAGCGTCGCCAAGGCGAAGATGTTGCACGAAAGGTAAAACGCCATACAGTGGCCTTGCGACGGACGATAAAACAGCTCATTCGTGAGGGCGTCGCAAGCGGTGAATTCTTGCGAGCGGTGAACTGTAATCAACTCAGCGATCTGCTTTATAGTATTTTGGAAGCCGCGGGGTTGCGTATTTCTATTACTGATTCCGCCGATTTGGATGAAATCCGCGCGTCTTATCGACTCGTAATAGCAGCGATGCGCGGTAATTACGGCCGGGAAAAATAGCGTTCTGTTTTGTTTGTTTTTTTTAGCTGCCGCTAGTCGATAGAAGATCCGCCGAAATGTTTTTTGAAAGACGCTCGGGGAAAACTAAAAATGGGATCTGAAAAGGATATCCTTCATTTCTTTCGAAGGGTGTCTTTTTTTGTTTTAAAAAACGGCCGATTTGGGCCGGTTGTTCTTGAATTAGAATGATGTCTGTCGGAGCCCTTCATATAATGCGATAGCGACCGAATTTGCGAGGTTATGGCTTCGTGCATGTTCGCCCGGCATTGGAATGGTGAAAAGCTGCTCTTTATATTTTTGGTAAAAGTTTGGTGGAAGGCCATGACCCTCATTGCCGAAAATAAGCCACGCGCCTTCTGGTATTTTTATATCGTAAAGGCTTTGTGGCGTTTTCGTGCTGCAGAAGATCATGCCTTCTGGATGATTTTTTTCGATGAATTCCGTCCAATCTTCGTATATGGTAAGGTCCAGATATTTCCAGTAATCCATGCCTGCACGCCGTAAATGCTTCTCATCTAATAAGAACCCGAGTGGTTTAATTAAATGCAGGCGGCTGTTGGTACAGACGCATAAACGGCCAATGGTGCCGGTGTTTTGCGGAATTTCTGGGGCAATTAATACGATATTGAATGGAACAGACATGATTATTTAGACTCTTTTAATGAGATGGGAATGAAAAACCGATAGGAACCTTGTTGAGTTTGGCGTTCAATATAAAACATAACAGTGTTATTGCGTGTTTTTTTGAGCGCTTCCATCACT
>JBAYAV010000457.1:0-2568 GCA_041669565.1 Lentisphaeria bacterium | reverse complement strand
GATCAATGGAGTTATGCTCAGAGACGGTAGGATGCTTTATACCCAAATTAGATTAACGGTAAATGAATCACCAAACATCTTAACAGAAATAGCTGCGGTTTTACGTTTGATTCTTTAATGTTGTGCATTGCATGTCTTTTTTTTAAATTTCATTATTGACAAACGTTCATTCTGTATTATTATATGCCGTAATTAACATGCTTTATGTTAATTTTTAACTTTCACAAACAAATTTGGAGATGCTACTGATGAAAGAAATTAAAGTACACGTTCAATCATGTATAAAATTCACGCTTATTGAACTTCTCGTTGTAATTGCGATCATTGCGATCCTTGCCTCAATGCTGCTTCCAGCCTTAAGTGAAGCCCGAGCAAAAGCAAAGTCCATATTGTGTATTAATAACGTGAAACAATTAGGCCTCTATTGCTTTTTCTACACGGATGATAATGATGGCTACCTTCCCCCCTGTTGTTATATTACTACTGGTGGTTCAAATCTAAAAAACTATTCTTTACTCGGTCATCTGGACCCCTATGCTCACTTTGACTGGGATAGTCCAAAAGTCAGTAGAAAAGCAAGCAAGCAGATCCTTTATTGCCCTAGTGCAGTTCCAAAAGACGCGGATACGTATCGTTTTGATTATGGTGCAAATACCCATCTCATGTATACTAGCCGCGCAAGCTATTGGACATTCACAGGAGGATGGTGTAAAATTTCACAGCCGCTCAGCAATCTTTCGTCAAAGTGGAAGCCAGAATCCTATGGAATGGACTGCTCAGCTTCCACTAGAATGATGCTAATGGGCGCTCGGGGCATGGATTGGGCCATCGTTCACCCTTCGACCTATGGCCGTTTTCGGCATAAAGGGAAAACGAATATGGTTTATCTTGATGGGCATGCGGGCACTTATCAATGGTATATACCGCCAACATCATGGGATACCGGTGGGTGTATTACCGGGATGAGCACTGGTGATTACAATCGTATTTGTTGGTAAATAATTCCTCTATTAAAAACAGGAAAAGGCTGAACCGAAAATTTATAGAGCGAACAAAATAATGATGTTTCCATCCTTATTCAGCATAAAAAAGGCCTGATTGCCATTCGTATTTTTGGAAATTAAATTCTTATAAGTTCTCTATTCTAAACATCTGCATAACAATGGAGAAACTGCATTTTATTTGTGCCGTCCTATTTTCAAAAGTAGGACGGCTTTTTTTATACTTTATTCACCTAAATTATTTATCGAGTACCGCTTAGTATGTAATAAACGCGACACACTATCTAAAACCTGAATCCGTGAAGTAAAAATTGTTGCGTCATTTTTACGGATTCAGAAACTCTGATTTTGAAAAAATAATAATTTTTTCAACCGACTGCACTCGCGTCGGTCTATATTGCTTCGAAAACATGCCTCTATGGGCTCATTTGACATTCTCCTGATGTTTTTTTGAACAAGTGACACAAATCATGGACACAGATATCCATATCGTAACGCTTTGTAGCACTACGGGCTGATATAGCTGTTGGAGTTTTTTTCGTTCAGGAAAGTGAACATATCCCTATCATTGTAAAGAATTTATAGTAGTTTCTTCCGAACTTCTGAATTATCTGGTTGGCATGACTGACAATTTTGCTACCTACCTTGATAAAGTCAAGTAGTACCGTGCGCTGGCGATAGCGTAACGGACAGGATTTTGCGTCTGCAGGAGACTTTACACTTTGCAGCGCTGCCTGGCCTATGAAGCGGAGGCAGTTAAAAGCCACGGTTGCCAGCCCTAGGACGAGGGCGTTTGTCTTCAGATTTCCTCTGGGGAGAGGCTCAATTCCCATGTCGCTTTTCAATTCGCTATGGAAATGCTCGCTGGTTCCATGGTCGTGGTACAGTGTGGCGCATTGGCTTACGGAATACGACAGGTTTGTCCACCAACTGTCAAGAAGTTGTCTCGAGCTTTTTTTGCGCAAATTACGCTTTACCAAGTATTTGACTTTAAGATCCGAGAGTGTCTTGATGAAATCACTTGAGTCATATCCGGAATCGACACGTACGAGTAGCTCTTTGGCCTTATATCCCGCCCGTATCATGATGGCGATGCACCGCTTGAGAAATTCCACCGCACCGTTCCCGCAATGTTGACTTCCGGGACGCAGTTCGTTAGCGACCATGAAGCCCTCGCGTCCCGCATAGCAGAAAATTGGGGCAAATCCCGGAATTTTGTGATAGGACATGGCGGATGCCCTCCTTGTAGGAGGCAGTGTCCTCGAACACTGAGACGTCAATATTCAGGGGGATCAATTTCTGACCGTTAATATCAATTCTTGTGAGGCTAACTCGGGACAGCTGGTCACTGACATTTACGTCGAGAATGTGTTTGCCAGTCTTTTTCAACAAGGGCATCTAAGTGCTGCCGATAGGTTTCCTGCGAGGGAATTTCACCGCCCGTAACCTTACGGAAGAGAAAGTCGAGACGGAACTTTTCAATGTCCGCATAGTTGCTGTTGCCGGCGGTCATAAGATCAATGGTACTGCGGACAATAGTGGAATGTCGAATAACAGGAATTGCGTG
>JBAYAV010000456.1:0-2571 GCA_041669565.1 Lentisphaeria bacterium | reverse complement strand
CGCAGAGAATAAAATGCATAAAACAAAATATAATTCATCGAAAGCAAATGGGGCCAGCACATTACCAGAATTGGTACCAATTCATTATCAATAATGGGGCCTTTTTAGATTGTCATTGACAAATGCCCCAATCGAAAATACCCAACAATGAGTCGCCAGTGACTGGGCAAATGGGATAACATTATGCCGTTTTTTGCATTTCCCCAAGAAATCCGCAAAGCTATTTACACGACCAACGCCATTGAATCGGTAAACCGTTCATTGAGAAAGGTATTGAAAACTCGTGGAGCATTACCTAATGACGAGGCTATATTCAAGTTGCTGTATCTGGCGCGGCACAATATTTCACGGTGATGGACAATGCTAATATGCAACTGGAAAGCGGCATTAAATCAATTAGTCCTTCACTTTGACGGAAGATTTGATTTATGATAACGTTTTTGTTCAGGACGACCTCGTCTTTCTCTGACAACAATCTCATTGCGCATCTCTTATGTAAGTTTTTAATGCGTTTTTTAAAGAATGAAATTTGCGTTTTAAAAGAAATTATGTTAAATTAAAATAAAATGGGAAACGTCATTTACACAAAATTTCTGACTCAGTCCACAAAAAAGGCGTCTTGTAAAATTTAGCACATTTGTGCTTAATTGCGTCCATAAATCAGGCGATTTTAGTAGTTATGGGAGGCTGTGGCATTTTTTTATACTTCTTCATATACATTATTATGTAGCATTCTTTGTTTAGTTTGATAAATTTGTTAGTAATTCTTTTTCATTTTCGCCCATTAACTTAACAAATTCAATAAAGCTTTTTGATGTCTGTGGGATAGCTAATCCAATTTTTTTAAGAATTCCATCTGTCTCTTTAATTGTGTATGGTTCAAAAAAACTTGTTTTTTGATGTGGAAACAATAGAAACCCATTATCTGAACTAAAACGATACATATATGCTATTGTCTTGTAATAAATACTAGTTGCTCTCTCGGAATTTTCCGAGTATGCGTGTTGTCGGTCAAGTGGAATGTATTTTGCATCTCCTACTTTTTTAGGATTATTTTTGCTAATAAAATCTGGATAAATGGATTGGAAATTTTTAAAAAGATAATTACGATGTTTTCCTGTTTTGTTTTCGGGATGTATATAATCATTTTTTAAAAAAGTATTTAAATATTCTTCCCAAAGCCAAGCACCATCAAATAATAAACCATATACTTTTTCTTTCTTTTTTCCGTAAGTTAGTTTATCTCTTCGCAAAATCTGTAAACAGATTTTTTGTAACATATTATATTCGGTGAAATAGGGGTGAAAAACTGGTTTAAAATTTGCATGAATTATTTTTTGACGTGAATTAATATTGTATGAATCTTGCGTTACAAAATTGAAATTGTTTACGATATCTCGGACTTCACTATCATTTGTTAAAAGACCACTAGCAAAAGGTTGCGTTTTAATATATTCGATTGTATGTCTGATAAGTTGTGTCAGGTCATTATTATAGCTATGCTCTCTTGTCGTATATGCAATCTTTCCTGTAGAAGGGATATTTTTAATAATGTGTCGTTTTACATCTATAGTCCCTTTAACGTGAGCATCACTATATTCAACTTTTCTGTATGCTTTATATAAGCCTTGAGAATATGCCTTTTTAAGAAAATAAGGGAACAGATAAAGTAAAAAATCCCAAATGTTTTCTTTGTTGCGAGTTTGGTCAAATTTTAAAAGGTTTATTGAAAATACTTTTTGCAGCATATAATGCAAAAAATAATCATTGTTGTCATCTTTCGCAAATCGTGAAGAAATAGTGAGTTGAGTCGAATTACGTCCAACGAACCCCATTAAATTATAAGTCGTTAACTTCTCCTTATCCAACGAAAAAATATGTGATTTTTCTACATCATCATGATATTGTCCTAAGGATTGAGGAAAAACAAGAAAATCTGGATTGTCTTGTTGCAAATCAATAAGGGGTTTATTGGCAATACAAGACAAATCCTCAATATTTAGATTTTTAAACCCAATTAAGTTCTTTAAAAGCGTTCCTCCGTTGTTGTCTGTTGTTCTCATTAGGCTGTGAAAACGCTTTTAAGGAAAACGCTTTTAAGGATTTCTAATTTTTCATCACCATCAGGTATGCATCGCAAATATTCTTTCAAAAGAGGTTCTAAATGAAGTTCCCAAATAATGCCATAATCTGTCCTTGGAACACCGTCAGTATCAAGAAAATAAGCACCTCCAATATGATAAGAATTATTTAACCCTTCAATTTTAGAAATTTCTTCATTCAATTTTGCCAATCTGTCCGTTGTTTCTTCTGAAAGATTCATATTTTCAGCACTTTGTTTTGCTGTGATTTCTTTCCAAACAAAACGTCTACGCATTGCAAAATCAAAACTCTCCACACTTCGATCGATATCATTCATAGAACCAATAATGTAAACATTGTCAGGCACATAGAACCTAAAATCCCGCCACGTTTTTTAACAACGCTGTAATATAGCCCGAATTATAGCATTTTCTGTAAGAAATACCCATATTTCTTACTTCTCTGACTTGATTTTTCTCCTTTTGTTGT
>JBAYAV010000455.1:0-2572 GCA_041669565.1 Lentisphaeria bacterium | reverse complement strand
CGCAAATGACAATTTATTTAATGTCTAATTCTTCTAGGGTAGCACAAGAACATACGATTTCTGCACACATAGAAGCAATAATATAGAAAAGGAGAAAAAATGAAACCTAAATTAGTTTATAAAAAATGCAACACCGCAAATTTCGACAGCAGAGGTGGGTGCGATATTAAAAAAATAGTTATCCACTACACAGGCGATAAGGGAGCCACGGCAAAAAACGAAATAGATTATTTTGCACGAGAAAAAACAGGCACATCTGCACATTATTTTGTAGACGACAAAATAATTGCACATTCTGTTAAAAACAGAGATAGAGCATGGCACTGCGGACTAGGTGGAGGGACGTTCGAATCTAGCCACCACCCAAAATATGGAGTTGTTACTAACAGTAATTCTATAGGAATCGAGGTGTGTGTCGATAAAAACGGACATATAAAATACGAGACATTTTTAAATGTGTGCCGATTAGTCCAGTGGTTAATGGAACTGTATAATATACAAGGCAAAAATGTAGTAAGGCATTACGACGTTACAGGGAAAGCCTGTCCGAATGCAAAAACTATAAACAAAAGCGGAAAAGTGTCCAGGACAACATTATTAAACAACAGACACTGGAAAGCATGGCGAAAAAAAGTGTGCCATGCGAAGGTGTAAAAATGGTGTGGGGTTTAATAGCGATAGTGCTAGGCAGCAACGGTTTTTGGGTATTGATACAGCATTTCATTATAAAAAAACAGGACAAAAAGAATATACAAAATATTGCAACGCTGGCAATTTTGCACGACAGATTATATTTTTTGTGTGAGCAGTACATTGTCCGGGGCAAAATAGGGTTTAGCGAGTTCGACAATTTGACTTATTTGTACAAACCTTATGAGCTTATGGGCGGTAACGGGACAGGCAAAGATTTATACGAGCGATGCAGAGCATTGCCGCGAGTGAAAGATATAGAGGTGAAAAAGTGAAGAGGTATAAGAACATTGGATTTTGGGTTGGGATTATCGGTATAGTCCTGGCGGTGTCGGGGAATCAGATTTCAGATTTTACAAGTTGGCACATACTGGCATTAAAAATTTACGAAATAGTGATGAATCCGGCTACAGTTTTTGGAATAATTATGGCTGTATATGGTTCGTGGAACAATCCGACCAATAAGGGCATCAACTAAAAAAAGAAGCCATTCGGAAGAGTGGCTCTTTTATTGTAAAAAAATAATATAAATTGTTAAAACGTGTTGACAATGTATGTACGTGGTAGTATACTATAGTCAAGTTAAAGAAGCAGAACAGAAGGAGAATAAAGATGTTAAATATGGAAAAAACTTTAAAAAATTTAATGGGAATGAAAGTCACTGACGATTTCGAAAATGACGTCATATGTGCTTTTGAAAGTGATGAAGAGATTCTTGTTAGTAAACAGCGTGGCAGAAATGAAGATTACCAGGCTTATGAAAATCTTGAAGATGCACCTATTGTTTGTATCAAAATTGAAGACAACACCGTTACAGAAGTTTGGGAAGCATAAAAAAGGGGGAAATGAACATGAAAGATACAATATTAACGATGCGAATTAATTCAGAGGTTAAAAAGCTGGCAGTCCTAAAGGCTGCTAGCTTAGACCGAACACTATCATCATACGTTATTAGCTTAATAAAAAAAGATTTGGAGGGGAAAAATGAGTAAATTAGCAAATTCATTGTTATTAACAGGCTTGGCGGTATTAGTTATATACCTGGGTAGCCTTACAATGTCGTATATTGCCTTTGGTGGTGAGCATATGCTTGCCATGGCACTTATTACCACATCGGTTTATTTGTTCGTTAGAAAGGAGAATGAAGATGCCTGAAGAATTAAGAGGAACAGTTTTTGAAACGGTTAGATATTGTGAATGTATAAAGAAGTGGATAGTGACATTTAAGAAGGTGGAGTCATGAACCAATGCGATTTAATATTAAAACATCTGCAAAACGATGGCAAAATAACCAGTTTCGAGGCATTCGAAAAATACAGAATTACACGGCTGTCGGGCAGAATTTATGACTTAAAAGCCAAGGGATATGACATAACTACTAATTTAGTAACTAATAAAAACACAACATATGCTGAATATTTACTTAATGAAGAAAAAAATAATATAATTTGTTAAAATGTATTGACAATGTGTACACGTGGTAGTATAATAAAGACAAGTTAAAGGAACGGAACCAAAGGAGAAAAAAAATGATGAACATGATATTAAACGGAAAAAAAATATTTGTAGAAAAAATGGAAGCTAGCGACCTGGCAGAATTAGGTTTATCTGAAAAATCCCTAAACATCTACAGCGATTCTGATATAGACATTTATAGGCATTGTGAACAACAAGACAGATTCTTTATATCGACAGGGAATAATCTTGATTTTGAAACAGATATCAGAGGTATTGAAGATTATTTTAAAGAATTTTAGAAAAAAGCCTGAACGCACTTCTTAAAAAAGTTATTTAAAAAACAAAAGGAGGAAAAAAAATGATAAGGTGTAACGAATGCGGAGAAATTTTTGAAGATGAACAAATGTTGGAACTGAAAGAACCT
>JBAYAV010000454.1:0-2576 GCA_041669565.1 Lentisphaeria bacterium | reverse complement strand
GTTCCGAAGGAACAAAAAAAGTCCCGGCAATTACGCCGGGAGTCTAGATAAACTTCAGTACAATAAATTGCACAAGATGTTTTCTTTAGTACAAATGTAATGAAAAAAGTCTATATTTTATTTATTTTTTAAGATAGTACCTATGGTGATTGAGAATTACTTAGCATAACACTGATTTGAAGTTAGTTGAATGCGTAATAGATAAATCCTTGCGGATTTTAGGTCTTTAATAAAACACCTCCCCTAAACTGGAAGTCCTAAAAAAAGCTTGGCAAAATATGACGGGCTTTTTTAGGAGCTTTAACTTTTATCGTTAATTTTGAGACTGATTAATAACAATAATTTAAGAAAATAGAATGGGAACAGCACAAAAAATATTGATAGCACTATTTTTTATTTTTTACTTCAGTCCTAATATATATTCTATTGAAAGAGAGGGAATAGATAAACCATTTCGTGGGTTTATGATTGATGCCCCAAGGGGTATTGAAACAATGGATTATTATTTTCGATTAATTGATTTTTTACACGAAGAGGAATTCAATTCAATTATTTTTCGTCTGACCGATGATTCGGGATCAGCATACCTATTTACTTCACATCCTGAACTAAACATGTGTAAAGGTGCTTTTTCAGCAAATGAATTAAAAACATTAATTGAATATGCGCAAAACAGGGACATCGAACTGATTCCTGAAATTGAATCTTTCGGCCATTCAAAATACATTACTCAAACTAAAAAATATAAATTTTTGAATGATGGCCCTGCAGGAGCAGCTTTTAGTGCGTTGTGCCCGGTTAATGATTCTACGCTTGCCCTAATGAAAGACATATATGCTGAAGTGGCCTCTATTTTTCCCAGTCGGTATTTTCATATTGGATGCGACGAGGTAAATTGGGGGGCTAGTGAAATGTCAAAATACGCTTTAAAATCCAAAAGCAGACACCAGATATGGGCCGAATATTTGAATAAGCTGAATGGATACCTGAAAGGAATTGGCAAACAAGCAATCATCTGGGGTGATGTTCCCCTATACCATGAAAAGGAGGTGCTCGATTTACTCAACAGGGATATTGTGATCATGGACTGGAATTATTGGGATTCAGACACAGTGAAGATAGAAGGTATTGCCAGCATGGTTCTGGATAAGGGATTTAAGTTGATAGTCTGCCCATCTGTCAATTGGTGTGCCTGGGGTTCAAGGGTTGGCAAATGGCAATTTAAGAACATCAACGCATATGCTGAAGTATCTGGCAAATTGAATAATACAAACAACCTGGGCATCTTTCTTTCCAACTGGGTGCCAACACGCTATCTCCAAAACAGCCAGTGGGACACGTATACCATTGCGGCTGAAATTGTTAAAAATAATGGCAATTACAATTATATGGATGCTATTCCGGCATATGTGAAAGACCATTTCGGGACTAAATTCAATGCAAATTGGGAAATGATTTATAAAACAATTTACGAAGAAACTCCTGAATGGAATTGTGGGGAACATGACAGCCTGAAGTTTTTCCCCTGGTCGTCTGAGAAAGACATCAAAGATATATTGCTGAAAAACAAACAAATACATAATTGCTTTAGTGAGATACTAAACCTTATGGCTAACTGCCGAAAGGATGTTAAGAAAAATAAGGCAGATTTTGAAGCCCTTTTTTTGACTGTCGAATTTATGGACTATAATTACAAAAGACAAAACGGTTTAGTAGCATTTGTCAATTCAAAAAAATCAGTCTTGCAATCCGTTGATAAATATCTAAAGAAAACTGCTTCGAAAGATCAAAAAATGCTATCAAAAATTAATGCGGCGTGGAAGATGGGACGCCGTGGAAATCCTAGTCCAACCGATAAAAATTATATGTTGTCATTTTACCAATCTTCCGAATATTCTAAATATTTAAGAGAAAATCCAATTGAATTCATAAAAATAATACAAAAAACAAATAAAAACCTCCAAAACAATTAAATAAATAGATGTAAATGCTTCTATATAATACTTTTATTATGTTTGTATTTATGCAATAAATTAATAAATGCAATATATTTCTTTTCATTACTTTAAAGTTTTTCTAATTTGGTTACAAATGTTCGAATATGGGGCATTTGGCAAAGAATCTATCTTTTTTATCTAAAATTTAAATTAAAAAATGAAAAAAATTATTGGTCTGGTCCTTATGACTTTTTGCATTGTCCTTACAACAAATGCTTATAATGGTGATGGGATATCATTTAACGACGGTTGGCTTTTACATAAAGGAGAGGCAAAAGGTGCTGAAAATGCTCAGTATCAGGACAAATCATGGGAAAAACTTAACCTGCCTCATGACTGGGCTATTTACGGCCCTTTTGATATTAAGTATAATGCCCGTTGTGGCGGACTTCCATTTTGTGGTACAGGATGGTACAGAAAACATTTTAAAGCTAAAAAATCATGGGACGGTAAAATAGTTCGTATAGCATTTGACGGAGCAATGAACGATTCTTATGTATGGATTAACGGACATTTTCTTGGAAACAGACCATACGGCTATATTGGATTTGAATATGATATTACAAAATATCTTAAGCC
>JBAYAV010000453.1:0-2576 GCA_041669565.1 Lentisphaeria bacterium | reverse complement strand
TTCATCATTGGTTTTGGCAATTTCAATTATTCCGTAAATATGATTTGGCATAACCACAAATTCATCCAATTTTATAAATGGGAAATGTTCCGGTGTTTCAAACCAATATTTTTATGCCAATTCACCAATTTTATATCCACGAATTATAGATGCCAAATTTTGGGATTGTGGCCAAATTTATTTTTGGGGATGGGGATAATGGTGATTGTGGCAACGATGGTGGTGGTGATGATTGTAGAGACGCAAAATTTTGCGTCTTTTGCATGGTCTCAAGGTTTTATAGGTATGTTTTCCAAAACCGTTATGGTTGAAATACATAGAAAGGCGTCGCCAAGACAACCGATGTTTGGAATCAAAAACGACGCACGTCCGTGCGTCGTTACGAGGGGCGTATATAAACGAGATGTAGGGGCGGAATATTTTCCGCCCGTTCTTGCAGGGCCGCTGATTTTTATATACACACGTCCCCATTATGACGGCATGTTTGTACCCATGAGAGACGCGTGAGAATGATTAACAACACCCATTTTAACGGAAAAATTAAAATCGCCTGAATGACGAATGAATCGATTACAATTGCATAAGATTTTGGTCATCTTTTTTGCATTAAAACGAAAACTCCATTTGAAATGAATTCGGTTGTTTTTGAAATTGTGTGTTAGAGTGCACTTTTGATAGGCAAGAATGTATTATACGTTCGATTTCTGCTTCTTTTTTCTGTAATTGCTGCTCAGCGATTTTAAGTTCATGGCGATAATATACAGTCATTTCTTTTTCGGTCAGCTTGCGTTTTTTAGCCGTCCACGTTGAAAACCCCCAGTAAGGAGCTTTTTTTGTGCTATTAAGCTGTTTTCGCATCATGTGGATGCTCGATTCATTTTCGCTAATTATCGTGTTAATATCGGAGCAAGACAACTCCGTTTTGCCAGCCTCGATTTCAAGGCCAGCGTAAATAGAGCGCAGTCGGGATAAATCGTTTGTTTTGTATGCTTCTTGGATAGAAAGCCACAAGCGTTTGGTTTTAGCATCATGGGCCCCGATTTTGTCGGGATGATAGCGGAGACATAACTTATGGTAAAGCTTTTTTAAATCCTTTTTATTACTCGCAGAGTGGGTTTCAGATTCTGGAAAAATATCGTCAAACAAGTCGTTGAAAAATGATCTCATGTCCTTTCCGAATATTTCTTCAAAATTGTCGTCTAACCCATCCTCATAATCCTCCTCATCCTCCTCCTCCTCATCCTCCTCATAATCACCGCATTCTCGGCAGTAACGCTCGTATTTCTCGTCAAGACGGCGTTGTTTTTCCTGCATTTTTAAAATTTCATTTTCCAATACAGCCCAGAAATCTATTTTTGGCATAACTTTGCTTTTCAGATAAGCGCAGTATTTACCTTGAGTCATGCCTTCCTCGCGCGCCATGTAACGCAGCTTTTCACGACGCATTTGCGCTAGACTAAGCTTTTCTGCCAACTCTCGCAGTCGGGTTTGTTCCGCTCCGAATCGCTGGGATAGAAATTTCTGAAACTCAGGCTCATCATTTTCATGGTACTTTTCCAGTTGAAGTTCAATCCTCTCGAGAACTTTTTTACGGCGTTTATAAATTTTGAGAAATCCATTTCTGATTTTATCTGTATCCAGCGGAATCAATGCTCGACAAGTTGTCTTTAATTTGCGCTGGGAATTTTTTCTGGCGGATTTTTTATTCCGTTTTTTTGTTTTATTTTTCATTTCATTTCATTTCGTTAAAAATCAAATAGATCGGTTTCACTAGGCGACAGTTCTAAACTATTTTGCATTAAATTTATGAATTTTTCAGTAATTTTTTGTGTAATTTTCAGGAAACTTTTAAAATTCAACTAACGAATAGCGGATAAATCATTGGGAAACGGCTTTCTAAAAAAACGATGGCTTACGCTCAAACTTATAAACAAAAAAAGAAAAAAATATTTTTTTAGCATTTTTGCACTAGTTCAAATGACTATATACCGAACCTGAATCTGTGAAGTATGATACAAAAAACACAAAAATAGTTAATAACCTGTTGTCCTGTAGTATATATATGATATGTACAAACATCATAATTCCACTCATCAACGAGGTTATCAATATTTAAATTTATGCTAAGTTCTGAAGAAATCAACTCGAATGGCGGTTTTTCCAGCCTTACGGAATCAAATTTATCCTTTTTAATCTGTTCTTTCTTCCAATTGCATTCTCAGAATTTTGACATGGATCACCTATTGGCCTATGCGTGGAAATTTTTTTTACAACGGAAAGGAACGGAAGAAGAAAACGGAAAGGGGACGGAAGGGGAAAAGACAGAATGTAAGGATTGGTGTGTTGAATGGGCTTGGGACGGAAAAACAAGTTTTTTTGTACTTCGGGCTCCCGCCCGATGTACAAAAAGGGTGTCCATTTAATGGCCGGAGAATCCTTCATTTTGATGAGCCAAGTTCATTCCCTATTGATTAAATAGCCTTTTTTGGGTTTTCGATGCGCATAATTATGTTTACTCACTTTCTTTTTCGTTATTCAATCTTTTTTTAAAAAGGGAACGGAAAAATCAATACAAT
>JBAYAV010000452.1:0-2580 GCA_041669565.1 Lentisphaeria bacterium | reverse complement strand
GCTTTTGCAAACAGCGTCCATTTTCCTGGGGCATTTTGATCGGAAGAATAAAGTTTTTGTAAACGAGCGAGTTGAATCTTCGTTAAGAAGCAGTCGCCATCGCAGTTCAGATTATCATCTGTTGTAAAGACTTCGGATTCCGAAGAGCCGTATTTACCGGCAAAGTTTTTAGTTAGCGTTACCGAAGCATAGTTACGACCATAGTAGGAATCAAAGACCTTACTAGAATAGCCCAGCGTCACAAATGGCATGGATGTAGCGACCGCGCGTTTATCAATATCGTCATCGCTTAAGCCCAGGCGATTTTCTGTTTTTGCAAAATTCCAACCAGCGGTGACTTGCCAGCGATTGCGAATATCTTCTTTTATAATTTTTGAAAGTTGGAAACCGTAATAATAGCCCTTACCATTTACATCGATTTCAGGGAGGACATTATCATATTCAGATTGATTGTACCCCACATAAGCACCGAATGTCCAATCATATCCAAATGGGATATAATAATTTCCGTTAAAAGAATTTAAGGTTTCGCCGATATCTCCGCCTGTCAGCCAGTCAACAGTAAGGACATCATTATGTTTTGTCAGGTTATAATGCTGAAGTGTGGTGCGCAGTCTGATTTCATTACTTTCTTTCGAGCCGCTATTGGAAAGTTCCATCGAGCCATGAATTGGGATTTTATCTTCAACTTGTAATTCGGCATCCACCACGCGGCGCCCATTGCGGATCGATGGGTGGAATCGTGTATCGACCTTTAAATCGGCCTGGGCATTCAAATCAAATAAATCACTGTAGACCGTATTATAGTTAAATTTGCCTTCTTGATTTTGCAGAGAGCGAATGATTTGTTTCGCTGAATAATTTTTACTGCCTTTTACGGTAATATCACCAAGCGGGCCACAATCTATGATCACCATACAGATACCGGAGTCCCACATTTTTTCAGGGATTTGGATATAAGCGAAAACATAGCCCTTTTGCTGAAGTTCTTTTGTTAAGGTTGCTTTGAAATTATTAATGTAGGTACGTGTTACAGAATTAAAGGTCAAAAATTCCTTAAAATCTTTCCATGTTTTAAGTGGTGCCACAATTTCGGCATCTCCGCCAATCACCGGCATATAAAGACGAAATTTGGGCTCCGATTCTTCCGCGGCTTTCATATCCGCATTTGGGACGACTAATTTATTTTCGCCCTTCAGATTGCCGGTCGGTTTTTCAGCCTTCTGTGGTTCCACCCATTTTCCAGTTGTAGGATTTTCATCCGCCTGGGCATCATTTCTGGGGAAAAGTACAAACACACATGCCAGAAGAGCCAAAAATGCACTTTTGTAAATTTTTCGCTTACTCATTTTTAATTCCTTTTATTTACTGTTTAGTCTATCCTACATACTTTATTTACTGTTGAATTATTGTGACAGTCTAATTTACTCTAAAAACGGCCTTTATTTAAACGCCAAAGCCGGTGTTATCCAATTGATAACATCGGTTTGTTTTTATTCGATAAATAGACTGGAAAAGCCAAGAATCATTTATTCTTTTCTGGTTCAGGTTTATCTTTTGCCGCAGATTCTTCTTTTTCTTTAGCGAGATCTGCTTTTAACTTATTAATTTCAGCGTCATTTGTTTTTAAGAAGAGCATATTTTTTGTGGGGTCAAATTCATACTGGCGTTTCGGATGAATTTGAAAAACATTATAAAGAGCATTCACCACAAGAGCCCAATTTCCAGCAACGGCGTCATATTGTTTTTGCAAGGTGGCCTTTTTGGCAGCATCAGCTTCCTTTTCAACTTTGGCCTTCAAATCAACAACTTGCTTTGCAAGCACGTCACGTGTTTGAATCGCACGGGCGAAAACTTCTGTTACCGTACCAACACGAAGATAAATCGTTGAGGTGACATTATTATACTGATAATTACGTTTACCACCGAGCCCATAAATTACATCCATATAAGTCGTACTCTGTCTTAATGCCTTTTTCGCATCCTCAACCTTTTTTTGAGTTGCAACAAATTCATCCCCTTTGAGATTTTTCAGTTGCGCAGATTGTTTCTCGATAAATTCAAGTAACGCATTCCGTGTATTTAATGCACGCGCAAAAGCCTGTTCCATCGAAACCAGCGGTAACAATTTATCTTGCGCGACTTTTACTTCGGGCTCAACAGCAGGATTTACCTTTTTGGCAACATCCGCTGAAAAAGCCATCGTCCCCATTAATGCGATTGCAGTACAAATCTTTACAACTCTCTTCATTTTTCAGTCCCTTTTATTTACTAGTCTTTAACTTCTATACTGTTTTTTTCTATATTCAAATGCAAAACGAAGTCAACGCTATAAAAAAATATATATCCACTACTATTGACAGCCATTCTCTATAAATAATATTTTTCATACTTGTTACAATTTATAGCACGATTTTAACTTTGCAACATCTTTTTTTAAAAAATCTATATTTTTATATCAACAACAAAGAATCATACGCAAAAACGCAGCTATCTCGGTTACTACATCCGCCTGTCAACTTGTAATCATCCCGATTTGGGTATAAGGTAGCCTGTCGCCCTTGAGCAGCACTTCATAAT
>JBAYAV010000451.1:0-2589 GCA_041669565.1 Lentisphaeria bacterium | reverse complement strand
TGATATTCTACCAGCGGTACAAACATCCATCCCATTGATGGTGTTTTTGACCAGGTGCCATCATAGATATTTTGTCGCTCAATAATTTCCTGCTGCGCACGTGGCAACGACCAGTTTACTTCGCGGTAGCCCATTCCGGTTTTGTTGCTTCCACTCAGAAAATAATAGTCGGGCACATTCAGGTAAACACCTTTGCTGCGGCACCATTTATAAAAGTTAGTAATTATCCGGTATTGGTTCCACTGCGAATCAGCCAATCCTTTATGCCCCGGGTGAACTTTCGAAGCACACACATCACCTGGATACGAGCCGTCGTGTTCTAAAATATCTAATCCGGTTTGTCCGTATAGTTTATATAACTTTTCAAAATAGTTTTGCCCCCACTTACTTTCAAGACAAGGCGAATTTCCAAAACGAGGACTCATACCTTCTGGCATCACCACATCGTTTTCAGCGTCTATGCTCCGACTAGCCAGCAAAGAATATCCACCAAGTGCGATTCCTTTGGAGTGTGCATAATCTGCCAGTGATTTCATTCGTTTCAGATTTTCTGCCCGGTCATCCTCAGCATTAAAACCACTCCCAAAAGTCATAATTACCATCTCGAAACCAACTTCAGCACATTGATCGATGGCTTTTTTGACAGCTTCGTTAGAAGCGCTTCGAACATGCATCAAAATTGGATTCTCTGTAATCCAGGGAGCCATGGCACGCATCAAACGGCGGTGTTCCAGCCCTTTTCTTTCCATATCGCGGCTGTCGCACAGTAATTCCCACGTACGAAATGACTTAAAAATATGTTGCCTTTCGATCAGCTGATCAGGGCCATATTTTGGATAGGTTTCAAGCAAACAAGGTGTAAGTCGCTCGTAATTTACCTGCGATTTATATAGCGGATCGACATTCCAAGCAACACTCGATTGGAATATACTTTCGTTCGACATTCCACCGAAATTGTAATCTGTTTCCACAATAATGTTTGGAAGCTCCCATTTTATTTTCGAATCTACAACGCTCTCGGCTTCGGTTAACGCCAGAATTTCAGATTTAAAAGTGTTGATGCGAATGGCTTTGTCTGAGGTATTTTTCACTTCTATCCATTTCGAAAAAACAGGCATTCCGTCGTATAGTTCGTAATGTACATTCACGGTAACCGCTTTTAAATATTGAAACTTTTCTACTCCTGAAGATTTAGCCGATTCGCTGATTGCACCCAACATTTGAAACAATTCAAAATGACAACGGCCACGTTCTCCTTTGTCTGCAAAATCTGAATTTTTTCCTACCCTGTCCATTTTGCCCAAACGTAACCATTCGGGAGACTGTTTTGCACCTATATTAGCTTTTCCAGCTTCTGTCCAGGTAGTTTTATCATACGAATAAGAAGCTACAATTTTTCCATCCTGAAGTTCCATGCGCAACCAAACAGCTTCCCCAGCATGCATTCCCGCAACTATTTGTTCGTGCTCGCCATCGAAAAAACTAAATTGGTTATTCTTGGTACGAAGATTCAACTTAATTACCTTGTTGACGAAAACCAAAGCCATACCCGGTCCCCAACTCAAACTTTTATCTGTTCCGGGATCAAGTTTGACAACAAAAACCGAGGCTCCGGAAATTATTTTTTTATCAGCATAAACGGCAGTATTCGCCAAAGCCATAATTTCACCCGATTTGCCTTCGTTGATAAAGGAATTACGTTCATCAGCCTTCGATTCATAACGCAGCCACTGATTATTAATCTTTTCGAAATTATCCTGAAACATAACAGTACGGCTCTCATCGGAAAGAGATTTGGCAGCCAAATTAGCCAAGGCCTGGTCATCCAATTGATAACTGAACACCAACTCTTTGCCGGGTGCTGGCCAAGGCATGTCTTTGGGCATCCATTCGGGGCGTTTCTTCCAGGCAAAACGTTCTTTGGTATCACTAAGTTGATAATCTACCAATTTGAACGAAGCCGGATCAGCAGTCATATGGTTGAGCCATTCAGGCAATAAATAATTATGAATTGGCTGTCCTATTAATCCACCGATGCTGAATTTTGTTCCATCGATTTCCACTTCCGCTTCGGGACGTACAGAACGCAAAAATGATTCATTGGTGGATAGAAGATCCAGTCCAACAGTCGCACCATTGGGTTTTATAGAGAATGTACGCGAAACGAGTCCATTCGAAAAAACCAATTGACCATCGGCGTTAGAATAAAGTTGTGTTTTGGAGTCTACTTTATCAACCAGCCAGTCGTTATAAACGGTTATTTTTTCCTTGTTGTATGCCGGATATTTTTTTTGCCCAAATGCAAGCAATTGCAAAATAAACATGCACAGTAAAAAAGATATTATTTTCTTCATTGATATTTGAATTTAGCTTCCGACTAACGCAAGATTTAACACACACACACACACACACACATAATCAAATGTTTGTAAATCCGAGTTCTTCGGGTTGTATTTCAAATTTAGTAATTTGTTTTTGTATTCTTTTCACAAGTCCCAACCTTCTTTTTTCATCTAGGAATATGTATTGGCTTGGAGGGTTATAATTTTGCCCCTTTACCAGCATGTTCCATATAATAATAGCCAACTT
>JBAYAV010000450.1:0-2603 GCA_041669565.1 Lentisphaeria bacterium | reverse complement strand
TAGGCCTGCATGGATTATGTCCATGTGGGCCTTTTAATTTATGAAATTAGGTTAAAAACTAATAATCACGCATGGGGCCAGCCGAATTATCAAATTTGGGGCCAGTTTTGATTATCATTCACAATCCTCTCTCAATATATTTTTGCACACAAAAAAGGTGTCTTGTAAAATTTATTGTGCTTGATTGCGTCCATAAATCAGGCGATTTCCCTAGTTATGGGATGGCTGTGCAAAAAAATAGCATATTACACAATAATAAGTGGAATATGCTATTTAGAATATAGGTTATGTTCTAAGGTTCACAGGAGTATTATTAAGGAAAAAGAAAAAGTTCAACCTTATTTTAATAAATAGTAATCCGTATGAACGAACTATATATTTTATACCATTAGGCTTTTTACAGCTGAGTTGCGCCACGATCACGCAGAGCGATAACAGCTTTACGGACATCTTGGGCTCGATCCTTCGGCATAATCAAAACACCATCTTCACTAACAATAACAGCAAGATCTTTAATACCAATGGCTGCGACAGCCACTTTATTTTGTTTTGGTGCATTATAAACAATACTATTTTGACAATCAATCAGAACAGGATCACCATAGACAACGTTTCCATTATTATCTTGCGGGAAGGTACGCTGTAAAGCATCCCAAGATCCGAGGTCATCCCAGATAAATTTACCAGGAACAACACTAACATGGCAGGATTTTTCCATTAATGCATAATCAATTGAAATATTAGGCAGCGCGTCAAAAATACTTTTTGTACGTTTCTCATCATTAGACAGTAGCGCATCATTCAAATCTTCCAGCGTTTCTGCCATAACTGGATTTGCGTGACTGAATTCATTTTGAAAGGTGCTCATTCTCCAGAAAAACATTCCGCTATTCCAAAAATAATTACCAGAAGCAATATACTGAGCAGCAACTTCAACGGAGGGCTTTTCTTTGAACGCTTTTACCTTATAGAAAGATGCAGCTTCTTTTACAACATTTTTTTCAACTTCGAGATAACCATAAGCAGTTTCTGGGCGAATTGGTTGGATACCGATGGTAATTAAACGGTCTTCATTTTCTGCAGCTTCCATTGCGGTTTTTACCGCATCCACAAAGGGTTCCGTATCTGGAATACGATGATCCGCCGTTAAAACCCCCATCGTCACTTCTTCAGGACTAACTTTGAAACGGGATAGGATCACAGCAGAGGAGTAAATCAAGCATCCAGCTGTATTGCGTTTGCTTGGTTCAGCAATAATATTTGCATTTGGAATGCCTAAATTTGCATCGCGGATAGCCTGCTGCAAATTGATACCCGTTGCCACAAAAATATTCTCGAGCGGAACAATAGCCCTACTGCGTTCAACAGCCTCGGCCAAAAGACTCTGACCACTGCCGGTCAAGGTTAAAAGCTGCTTCGGTTTATTCCGTCTTGACAACGGCCAAAAACGTTCCCCAAATCCGCCTGCCATTATTACAATAACGCGCATATTACTCTCTCCTTTTTTGTTGTTTTAACTCAGATTTCTCTCAACTCCTCAAATTCTTTTAATCCAATCTCTTAAACGATCCGGCCAAGTATCAATAGCCATGCCACGCTGTATCATGCCATAGCCATGACCACCTTCCGGATAAAAATGCAACTCGCCTTGTACGCCAGCTTTTCTCAAAGCTAAATAATACAAAATACTGTTTTCAATATTTACACCATCATCTTCGGCCTGAACTAAAAATGCCGGCGGTGTTTCTGCATTCACCTGCAATTCGGCCGAAAATTTTTCTTGCATGGCTATAGAGGCATTCTTTCCAAGCAAATTTAATGCACTTCCCACATGTTTTTTATCGGAAGTTATTGTAATGACCGGATAAATCAAAATGGAGAAGTCAGGCTTTGATGATACACCTGAAAATTCAGAATTTTTTTCATCCGTATCCTTCCATAAAGTTGAAACGGAGGACGCCAAATGAGCGCCAGCTGAAAACCCCATCACGCCAATTTTATCGGTATCGATCCCGAATAAATCAGCCTGACTGCGAATTAACCGCATAGCGCGCTGCGCAGAACGGAGCGGAAGATATGGAAATTCACCAGGAATACCATTCATATTCGGCATAGGATAATAAAGAACGAAAGCAGAAACACCGATATGATTAAAGTATCGGGCGAAATCATGCCCTTCTTTATCAGCAGCCAAAAGATGATAACCGCCGCCGGGGCAAATGAGGACGGCTTTCCCCGTATTATTTTCTGGGGATGCCGGATAATTAAACATGATTGGGATGCGGATATTTGTTATATGGCGATTCAAATAGCCATCTTTCTCGGCTGGATTACAAATCACCAAGTCATTATCAGCAGTTGAATCATATTCTTTAAAGCCTTCGTTAAAAACAAGTTCAGCATCCGGCTCCATGTCAATATCTTTGCACGAAAGAGCAAACGGCGGAAAAGAATTTCTAATTTCCATTATCAACAGGCCCCAGTTTTTCTTCTTCGGCTTTTTGTTGATAGACGATTTTTCGATCATCCCACAATTCTTCGAGGCAATAAAATTTTCGAGTTTCTGGATCCAGGATATGAATAAGAATATCGCCGTAATCGAG
>JBAYAV010000449.1:0-2604 GCA_041669565.1 Lentisphaeria bacterium | reverse complement strand
TCATTTTGCAACCACAAAGGCCTCTTTTGTATTGCTGAATAAATTCGAATTTAAAAAATTAACCGTGCGCTCCTGCTTTGGAGAACCAAGAACGTCTTCCGGACTTCCCTGCTCCATGATCAGCCCATCACACATAAAAATAACCCGATCCGATACCATGCGCGCAAAATTGATCTCATGGGTAACAATTACCATCGTCATATGCTCCGAGGCTAAATCACGGATTACGCTCAAAATTTCACCAGTCAGTTCCGGATCCAACGCCGAGGTCGGCTCATCGAAAAAAAGGACACTGGGGTTATTAATCAATGCCCGCACAATCGAAACCCGCTGCTGCTGTCCACCGGAAAGTTGGTGCGGGTATGCGTTTTCCTTGTCCGACAGCCCCAATTTATCCAAAAGAGCATGGGCTTCCTCAAGCACTTCTTTTTTATCACGCTTCTGCACACATATCGGCGCGTCAATAATATTTTTCAAAACCGAATAATGAGGAAATAGATTAAAATTTTGGAAAACGAGTCCAAAACGCTGTTTTGCGGCCTTCTGGATCTTTATCGATGCATATTGGCTGTACCCATCTTCGCATTCCTGCGCAACATGGATATCGCCGTAACTCAGCGAACCGCCATCCAGCGTTTCCAAAAGGGTCGCACACCGCAATAATGTAGACTTCCCAGAACCGGACGGACCAATAATAGAAACCACTTCCCCTTTTTCAACCGTAAGGCTGATATTTTTCAACACTTCCAACGGCCCAAAACTCTTACGGAAATTGCGTATATCCAATACTTGCATTAAAAACCACCTTACCGATAATAACTTAATTTCCGCTCAATCTTTTCCATTCCAACGGCAACAATAAGATTAAAAACATAATAAAAAACACCCGCCACAGCAAATGGTATCAGCGTCTTTTGGGCCGTAACAATCTGCTTCGCTGTGGTAAACATCTCGGGGACTGCAATCGCAAAAGCTAGAGAAGTATCTTTTATCAGGGTAATAACTTCATTCGTAATCGGGGGAATAATCCGCTTCACAACCTGCGGCAAAATAATCTTCAGAAAAGTCTGCCCCTTGCTGTAGCCTAAAACGGCGGCAGCCTCATGCTGACCTACCGATATCGACTCAATTCCAGCTCGAAAAATCTCGGCAAAATACGCCGCATAATTTAAAGAAAAGGCAATAATAACAGCACTAAACCGATACCCCGATGAAATGCTGATGCCCATTAAATAATACGGGCCAAAATAAATGACCAAAAGCTGAAGCATCAATGGCGTTCCACGCATAATCGATATATAAACACGAAAAAGAGCGCGAAAACCACCACGATGTGACATCCGCCCTAATGCAACAAAAAGCCCTAGCGGTAAGGAAAACAACAGGGTGAAAATAAAAATTTCCAACGAGGTCCACAAACCAAATAATAACTGTACGACAATTCCCGATAAATTTTCCATAAATCTTTCAATAAAATAAAGTCTATCTTTCGAAAAAAGAGACGCAGAAAAACTTCTGCGCCTGAAAACGAAACGGCAGAATATCTAAACCCCAAAAAATTACACAGTCAATCTTCTGCAATCAAGGCTGCATGGTGCAAGTATTCTTGCCATCAAACCACTTTTCGGAAATTTTAGCGAAAGTGCCATCTGCCACCATAGCTTTCATGGTTTTCTGAACAGCATCCCGTAAAGCACCTTTGCCTAATTTAAATCCAACCGCGTACTGTTCGGCCATTAACACCTCTTTCAAAATTGAAAATTCTGCTTCACGGCCCTTCATTTGAAAATTCGCAACACCGACATCAATGGCTACTGCCTGCGCTGCACCAGCATCTAAATTCATAAATGCGGTATTAAAATCTGGGCAAATCAGAAGATTCTTAAACGAAGCTTTTAAGTCTTTATATTCTTCCGACTGCAATTTTTTCAATGCCGGAGTATCCGTCTGCACTGCAACAACGGCGCCTTTTAAATCCGCAAACGTCTTAATACCAGAAGATTTCTTTACCATAAAAACCTGGCTGTTATCCGCATAAGGTTCCGTAAATTCATATTTCCCCTCACGGCCGTTAATGGTAAAACCATTCCAAATACAATCGATCGTCCCCGCATCCAATTCCATATCTTTCGAATCCCAATTGATCGGCTTTAACTTCAATTTCCAGCCGTTGCGCTTCGCAACCTCCGCTGCTAAATCTAAATCATAACCAACAAGATTCCTTTCTTTATCCTTAAAACCATACGGCGGAAAATCAGCGTCAAATCCAACAATAAAAGACTTCCCTGTTTTTGCTTCTTTTCGGGAACAGCCCACAATTCCAATCACACAGACCGCAGCAACCAACGCAAACAGTAATAATTTTTTCATTTTTTCCTCTCTTTTATCGTTTTAAAAAGCTAAAACATACAAAAAACTGTATGAATAAAACATAGATTACTAATATAATACCAAATTACTAATTTGAAGTTCTTTTTATGGTAAGGGGCTGTAAAAAAATTAACTTGACAATTTGCCGAAAAAATCGTGATTTGATTTTGGGGCCGACAACGAGGAGCATACCCTCAGGTATGTGACGAGGTTGGCGGCACAAAAAGCATTCAC
>JBAYAV010000448.1:0-2611 GCA_041669565.1 Lentisphaeria bacterium | reverse complement strand
ATCCTTAATTCAAACATCACGTTATTTTGAAGATTTTCTCGTAGAGACGCACGGCCGTGCGTCTCTGTACCCTCCCGCCAAGACGTCGGAACGGAGACATCCTATTATACCGATAAAAACAAAATTATGAATGATAAATACCACCACAAATATCGAACAAAATCATACAGAATGCCCAATTTTTTTTCTCTGTAAATAAATATTACCCAGCTTTTGTATTCATAGGATGAATTTTTTGCATAACGTCCTTACTAAGGTTGTTTTTTTGTACTACATAATGCAGCACAAAAAAAACAAAAAATCAAATCAAATGAACGATAGCACCTGTCGTTTGAAGAACACAATGCAGATGCCACGGTTTGTTTTTAGAAGGAACAAATATGGTAAATAGTTCGTGTTTTGCGGTACTTTAAAGGGATAAAGTTTTTAAGTGAATTATATTACATTTTGTCGAATTCTAAAGGAAGTTTTTTAAAATTATTACTATATTTAGTCAGGAGAAGTGTTGAAAATGAAAGAGATGAAGATGCGTCACGTCTTTACGTCAGAGTCCGTTTCAGAAGGGCATCCGGACAAGGTTTGTGATCAGATTGCGGATGCTATTTTGGATGCCTGTTTAGCACAAGATCCAGAAAGCAGGGTGGCCTGCGAAGTCCTGGTTACGACTAATTTAATTGTTATTGCCGGCGAAATTACAAGTAGGGCTGTTGTTCCCTATGTTGAAATTGCGCGCCGCGTTGTTGCAAAAATTGGCTATAATGATCCTTCGCCAGAGATGGGCTTTGCTGCAGAAACGGCAAAAGTATTACTCAGCGTACATCAGCAGTCCTCGGATATTTCTGTGGGGGTGACCGCACAAGAAGAAAAGGGCCATGAACAGGGTGCCGGCGATCAGGGAATGATGTTCGGCTATGCTTGTGATGAAACAAGCGAATTAATGCCCGCTCCAATTTATTATGCGCATAAAATTATGCATCGACTCGCAGAACTTCGCCATAGCGATCCGGAAAAATATCACAACTTGCTCCCAGATGCAAAATCACAAGTGTCGCTGTTTTACGATAACGGAAGACCGATAGCGATTAATAATATCGTGGTGTCCCATCAGCATACCAAAGAAATGGATATCAAAAAATTGCGCAAGGTTGTTGCCGCGGTGATCGTTGAAGTGATGCCGAAAAAATGGGTAAAACGAATGAAGGAAGACGCCAAAACGGAAGAAAATCTGTTTGTTAATCCGACGGGTGTCTTTATCATTGGCGGACCAAATGGCGATTCCGGCGTGACGGGTCGAAAAATTATTGTGGATACTTATGGCGGTATGGGCCGACATGGCGGCGGTGCCTTTTCGGGGAAGGATCCCTCGAAAGTAGATCGTTCCGCAACCTACATGGCACGCTACGCAGCAAAAAATATTGTGGCGGCAGGGCTGGCTTCTAAATGCGAAATTCAGGTTGCTTATGCAATCGGTGTTGCAAAACCATTAAGTGTTAATGTGGATACCTTCGGTACGGCTAAAAATGTGACGGAAGAAGAACTGGAAGAAATTTTGTATGATGGCAAGGTCTTTGATTTTCGTCCGGCAGCAATCGTGGATGCGCTAAAGCTAAAGACGCCGCAGGGCTGGTGCTATGAAGATGCCGCAGCATATGGGCATTTTGGCCGTCCAGAATTTCCTTGGGAAAAGACGGATAAAGTACAAGCCTTGCAAGATGCTGTTCAGGCCTTGTAATGAAACGATGAAAAGCGCGGATGGTAAAAACAGGCTGTTAGGATTTGGCGCGGGACTGGTGGATTTAATCGCGCCGATATCCGAAAAACTTTTTCGGGATATCGGGGGCACGAAAGGCGATGCGAAAGAGGTCTCCGAATCTGTGATGGCCGATCTCCTTGGTGTCTTGCCAAATTCTCCTGAAAGGATCCCCGGCGGAGCAACCGCAAATACGCTGCGGGCATATGCGGGCCTCGGCGGGGATTGCGCGATGCTAAGTAAACTGGGGCGGGATTCCGATGGGCAATTTCTGCAAGATAATTTATTGGAGCATGGAGTTGATATCTCGCGTTTTAAGTATACTTCGAAAGCCCCAACAGGCTCTTGCTTGTCTTTGATAACCCCGGATTCAGAACGGACGATGTGGACGATCCAGGGAGCGTATGGCCGGATTGCTCCGGATGAGTTTTCAGTTGCGGATTTTGAGGGCTATTCCCATTTTTATATCGAGGGCTTTAGTCTGTATTTTCCAAAAACGGCATTGCAAATGATGCAATTGGCAAAGGACGCCGGGCTGTGTATCTGTTTTGATATGGGCAGCTCAACGATTGTTCGTCAAAATATGGCGTTGCTTGAGCATCTTTTATCGAATTATGTGGATATCGTTTTTGCTAATGCAGATGAATATTGTGAATTTGAAAAACATTCTCATGGACAGAAATTATCGTCGATATGTCCCATTTGCGTTCGAAAAGAAGGCGCGGCTGGCGCGCATATTTTTTCGAACGAGAGCGGTGAATTGCATATCCCGGCAGTAAAAACGGTCGTTCGTGATACCACGGGCGCCGGCGATTATTGGGCGGCTGGTTTTTTATATAAATGGCTTGGTGGTGGAACTTT
>JBAYAV010000447.1:0-2618 GCA_041669565.1 Lentisphaeria bacterium | reverse complement strand
TCACGTGTTCTATAAATGGACACCCTTTTTGTACATCGGGCGGTAGCCCGAAGTACAAAAAAACTGTGTGAACGTCCCAATCCCATTCAACACTCCTGTCCTTGCATTCTGTCTTTCTTCCTTCCGTTCCCTTCCGTTGTAAAAAAAAATTTCCACTCCTGGGCCAATTTCCCTATCCCCGTTGTAAAAAATTCTTTGTTTCTTTATTTCCCCGTTGTAAAAATCTTCTCCACGCATCATTCAATTTGTACCGCAGTTGCAAAGTCGTATTATATTACTAAAACCATTTTTTCAGACCTCAAAGAAACAATCAACTATGCTGCGATTACCTCTAGACTTTTTTTTATCCCTGCGTTATTTACGGCCGAGACGGACCTTCGTTTCCATTATTACCTTATTATCCGTTATGGGGCCCATGCTTGGAGTCGCCATTCTATTAATCGTGACCTCCGTGATGTCGGGATTTAACCATGACATTCGCGAGGGCATCATGAGCATGCAGGCGCATTTGAATATCGTTCCCGCCTGGAAAAACAATTTTGAAAAACCGAATCCCTACATCGACAGACTGGCAAAATATGGCATCAATGCCACGCCCGTCATTGAAGGCACCGCCATGATCCAACTTCGGAATACCATCGTGCCCAAAGTGATTCGCGGAATCGACCCCGAACGCGAAAAAAAAGTAACCTCCATTCAACAAAATATCGAAAATCCCAATTATAAAATCAAAGAGGGCGAAGTCGTTATCGGAAAACGGCTTGCCCTTGCCCTGAATTTACATATCGGCGATAAATTTTTAATCCACTCCCCCGCACGACTTACCGAGAACATAAAGTGGGGAAACAATGGCCAAGTAACCATCCAAAAACCCGATGAGATGTACCTCCCCGAAGAAGTCACCGTGGGGGCCTACTATTCTATGGGCGTATCCGATTATGACG
This sequence comes from Lentisphaeria bacterium, assembly GCA_041669565.1. Taxonomy (GTDB): domain Bacteria; phylum Verrucomicrobiota; class Lentisphaeria; order Oligosphaerales; family Oligosphaeraceae; genus JBAYAV01. Next base: position 1,674 of record JBAYAV010000447.1, on the reverse strand, counting down.
ACAATATCATTATCATGCACCTCGACCAAGCGGCCGATTTATTCGGCATGGACTGGGGATCCGCCACCTCCATTCAGGCGACCGTTCAAGACCCCATGAATATGCTTCCGCTTATGCAAAAACTACGGCAAAATTTTCCACAGCTGCAATTTACAACCTGGCAAGAAAAAAATGAGATGCTGTTTAACACCCTGAATTCCGAAAAGAGCCTCATGACCTTTTTAATGACCTTCATTGTGCTCGTAGCGTCCTTCAGCATTGCCGCCACGCTTATCACCGTCGTGGTGCAAAAAACGCGTGAAATCGGCGTCATGAAAGCCGTCGGCGTCTCCAATTGGATGGTCGCTCGGATCTTTTTGTTTCAAGGCAGCATGATTGGCCTCATTGGCACCACACTCGGCTCCCTCGCAGGTGGCGCGGTGATTCTTTGGCGTGATCAGGTCGCCGCTGTGCTATCATGGTTTCTGGGGCACAATGTCTTTCCGGCTGAGCTGTATCACCTGACCCATATTCCCGCCTATATCACCCCGGGAGATTTTGCGCGAATTGTTATAATGTCGCTGCTTATTTGTATTTTTGCGGCATTGATACCCGCGATATATGCATCATCCCTGCCGCCGGCACGCGCGATCCAGGAGGAACACTAGCATGTCCAAAACTGCACTCTATCAACTTCAGAATATTTGCAAAAGCTTTCCATTAAACGACGGCGAATTACCCGTATTAAAGAACTTAAATTTAGAGATTGAGGCTGGTTTATGGCATGCCTTAACGGGGCGGTCCGGATCTGGAAAAACGACACTGCTGCATTTACTCGCCGGCTTAGATATGCCGACCAGCGGCAAAATCATCTTTCAGGGAAAAGAATTAACCACCATGAAAGCTCGCAAACTCACGGCGTTGCGACGGACCACGCTGGGGTATATTTTCCAGTCGTATCATCTATTTCCGGAATTATCGGCATTAGAGAATGCGGTAATGCCGGCCTTACACTGGGGCGTTAATCGGGCCAAGGCCTACCAGGAAGCGGAGACTCGATTAGTAGAATTCGGGTTAAAGGACCGCCTGCAGCATCGTCCGCGCGAGCTTTCCGGCGGGGAGCAGCAGCGTGTGGCGATTGCGCGATCGCTGGTGAACCACCCGGACGTTATTTTAGCCGACGAGCCCACCGGAAATCTTGATTCTGCCGCAGCGAATGACATCATCGAGATTCTGCAAAGATTGTGCACCGAGGACAGTAAAACGATTATTATGGTCACGCACGACCCCAGGATTGCCAAACTTGCCGATCGGCAAATTGAACTGGAGACTAGCATGTAGCGGCGCTTGCGCCTGCGGCGAGTGATGAGTGATGAGTGATGAATGATGAATGATGAGTGATGAATGATGAGTGATGAATGATGAGTGATGAGTGATGAATTGATGAATTGAAAATAAACAAAGAAAGGAAAAGAAAGAACCACATTATTTTAAACATCAGTTGTTTTGGGGATGTACGTATATAAAAATCATCTGCCGTGCAAGAACGGGCGGAAAATATTCCGCCCCTACCATTGAAATCGAATTATTCGTCATTCAGACGATTCCAATTTTTCTGTTAAAATGGTGTTGTTAATCTTTCTCACGCGTCTCTCATGGGTATAACCATACCATTGCCTTGGGGATGTTTTTCTT
>JBAYAV010000446.1:0-2630 GCA_041669565.1 Lentisphaeria bacterium | reverse complement strand
TAGTAATAAAAAAAATAGTGCTACAATAATAGCGTGCTTCTGTCTGAAAACTTTGTCGAAGAATAAAAAACGGGTGTAAAAAAACTAGTCTTCCGCTATTTCCTTTTGCAGGGATTTTAAGGCAGAATCAACGTCATCAAAAATATTTAGAACCCGATATACTTTTGTAATATCGAAAATAATTCGGGGTCTCGGCTGGACTGCAGCAACATTCATGGAGCCACCAGCTTCATTAATTGTTTGCAATACTGAAATAAGTATGCCTAAGCCACTGCTGTCAATATAATTCATTTTAGATAAATCAAAAAGCAAATATTTGTTTTCTGGAATCCATTTAGAAAGCGCATTTTTAAAATCATCAATAACAGCGGCAACAAAACGGCCTTCTAACGATATTTTAAGGATTTTGTCTAGTTTTTCAAATTTATATTCCATAAGTATTTGCAATTCAATCTATATAATATTAAGTGTAATGTTACCTAAAAAAACGGTCCTGATAAAACCGTTGTGATATGTGAAACTACTTAAATCTAATCTATAAAAGAAAGAATACAACTATTTTTATAGATTAAACTTCTTAAGTTGTAAAAAAAATACTTTTCTTGCCTTATCCTTATTTTTTGGGGGGAAAAGTTTCTTTGCAAAGCCGTTCAAAAGGGGAGATAAAATAATACAAAGCAAAGAATATCGAAAAACAAACATGGGATATTCTTTGCTTTGTGATTAAAACGCGCTTTTCAACTAGAGCTCAACCATATGCATATACTTGGAAGAGAGTTTTTCAACCCCCGTTTTTGTAATGCGGAGACCATTTTCCCAACGCAGACCAAAGTCTGGCCCAGTGAAGAAGGTGTCCGCTTGATAGGTCATATTCTCTTTTAGAATGTAATCGGAAACTGATTCCATCCAAGGACGCTCTACTTCCATCATGCCAACCGAGTGGCACGGACCATAAAGAAGGTATTTCCCATATCCCTGTTTCGTCACCCATGCTTCATATTCTTTGACAACTTGTGCCGCTGGAATTCCTGGCTTCAGTAATTCGAAGGTCTTTTTATGAGCTACAAGTCCAAATTCTACCAGTTCTTTTTGCAAACCGGTGAATTTTCCGAAGATGACTGGAATGCCAACACTGGAAGAATAACCGCCGACATGCGCGCCGATCCCCAGTTGGATGATTTCGTTTTTTTGTATTACATGGTCACTCGGGCGGCAGATTGCATTGTTTGTGCGCTCGCCGGTAAAGCAGTAAAGAGCATGGCCTTCATATTCGCCACCATTTTTGTAGATTTCACGCTGCGCAATACCGATGACTTGAAACTCGGTCATGCCGGGTTTCATTTCATTCAGGATGGCACCAACGGCAATTTCACTGACTTCATATGCTTTGCGCAGGCATGCTAATTCATTTTCGCTCTTGATATAACGAAGCGGCGCTAGGGTGTCATCAGCATAAACAAGCTCGACGTCTGGAAGTTGTTCTTTGAGGGCGTCCATGACCGGAATTGTGGTGATGGCTTTGCTGACAATTCCTAATTTTTTGAGCTTTTTGCATCCGGCTATCTTGGCTACTTCCGGAAATGTGGCAACGGCAATGCCCGGGTACGCCGGTTCGGCGGATTCGCGGTAACAAATCATTTTGGCGACATCTGGAATGACGGCCCGGCCCTTTGCATATTGTTCGCTTTCGGGGCCGATAAGAAGCACGGGCTTGCCTTCGGCAGGCACAAATACTGCACCGGCTTCAAATGTCGGCCAGTACTCACTCAAATAACGGACATTGGCAAAATCAGCTTCGTTGCCATGCACTAAACAAGCGTCTAAACCCGCGGCCTTAATGTTGGTCTGAAAACGAGCAATACGCTTAAAATATTCGGAGGTTGGAATCTTCATAATCTTCTCTTCCTTTATTTAAATAGATAAAATTTTTGTCGTAAAAAATGATGGGGTTATTGTACTTCTACTTGACTGGCCTGTGTAAATACAGCGCCATTTTCTTTTAGCATATGAATGAGTCTTTCAAATTGCCGGGCGGAATAATCACCACAGTTTTGAACAATAAACGGATCTGGAAATACTGCGCCTTCCCCTGAATGAATAAGCCCCTGCGGCATCTTCGCAAATTCCCACGGGTGCATATAAAAACAGACAAAGGGGGTTACATTCTTTTTTTCACAAAATTTGCAGTATCCGTTGACATGCTCCATTGTTGCTTCTGCATTCTCCGTACGCCAAAGCGGCCATTGATCGAGGTCACGACCATATTGATCATGAGACTCTATGGATAAATCGGCGAAATTAGGTAATTCAATAAGTTTCAGGTCTCCTTTTTTTGTCCAATCTTTCGAGGATGGATGATAGGGCGTAAGCTGCTCGCGATAAAAATACATCGGATAGGTCGCGTCTGATTTATAGCCAAGGCGTTCCAAGGCGTTCACAACGGTGGTGGATCCCCAAAGACGCGGACAGCGGAATGAACTGGGCTGGACGCCGGCAACGTCGGTGACCCACTCGGTGGCAAGATCAATACGATGCTCAATCTCTTCGGGAAGAAGCGGCATCATGCCCGGAATTTCAAAAAGTGGGTCGCCAATTGTTTCATGAAACAGCGTGTGACAGCCAATTTCATG
>JBAYAV010000445.1:0-2634 GCA_041669565.1 Lentisphaeria bacterium | reverse complement strand
TTCTTTGCTCGGCTTGGAAATGTGGATATCTACCGGATAACAATAACGCCCAATTTCATCTTCAAAACTGCTGCAGTTTATAAAATCCTGTAAATTTAAAATGTAATCACCAATAATACGGCGGCTTTCACGAATGCCAAGTAGTGAACCAGAGGATATCAATTCAATGTTTTCAAAGCCGGGCACATAATTTTTATAAAAATTCTCAAATTCCGGCAATTGCCGCCGGCCTTCAATGAGTGCTTCAGTCAGTGATTTTTCATCGGTTGAATCAACGCCGAATGTATGCCCTATATTACCGCCAGCTAAATGCTCGCCAGTGCGCCACATTCCCGGGTGATGGGGGTCTTTTACCCTGAAAACGCCGTCTGCAAAAGCTTTTGGCAAAAAGGCGCGTGGCGCTTTGTGACAAGCTTGATGCTTTTCCCAATTGACATTGTTCCAGGCAGAACAGAGGGTTCCGGGCATTAAATCACCATTTTCATCTCCTAAATTAAAATCTGCTCCTGCCATTATCGCTAAATCACCATCGCCGGTGCAATCAATAAATATTTTAGCGCGTACAGCAAAAATTCCTGATTTGGCGGCAAAAACGGCTGCGTTCAGAATGCCCGCGTCACCATCTACACCGATTAGTGTTGTTTGAAATAAAAAATCAATTTTTGTGGATAAAATGTACTCGTCATAGACTCTTTTTAAGACTTCTGATTTAATGGTAAACGCATTGTCTGGTCCGGTTCCGCCAGCTTTCTGCAGGCGTTCTAGTATTTCACTGCCGACGCCTGCTGCAAGAATATGGACCCCATCCGAAAAAGTCATAAACGCGGGAACCATTCCAGCGGTTCCCATTCCGCCGAAACAAGTATGAGCTTCCGCTAAAAATACCCGCGCGCCTTGTTTTGCTGCGGCTGCGGCTGCTGCAATTCCTGCAGGACCCCCGCCAATAACACACACATCCACATCTTTTCTAATTTCAATATTTCTAGTAAAATTTATTCGCATGATTCTTCGTCTTTATTTTGTTAGTTTTAATAAAACTGGATTCATTACGGTTATGCTGGTTTCTATTTTTAGTTTGTTGCCGTTTGAAAATCCTTTTGCGGCAAGCCATTCGCCATCTTTATTCAGTTGCTCAATCTTTGCTCCGACCCATTCTGGGGCAATCTCCAAATGAATGGAGTCATAAGCATCTGTTGAAAGACTCGTTATCGTTACAACGGCATAATCATTTGTTTTGGATCGGTTAAGAATACAAAATACATTGGGCTCTTTTGTTACACAAACAGGAAGCGGCGAACCTCCAAGCCACCCGATTGTCTGACGGATAATCTCTTTTTTGCGGTAATTAAACACGGCGGATGATTCATTATTTGTTAAGTCAAAAGCCGTTATTGCAACACGCCCTCCTAATTTGTTTTTAAAACGGATCATCCCTGGTATAACGGGCTTCTCCGATGGATCTAGAAAATCCGTCAGTATTTCTGCGTTTTTATGCGGTTTTAGCTCATAAAACGCGCCCCCCTCACTTCCAGCCGGAGCAAAAAGATAGTTATACATCAAACGGCCCTTGATTGATTTAAAGTCGGCTATATCACGGATTCCCTCATGACAAAACGCGGCTTTCCCACCAGGAACAACTTCAGCGCCAATGAGCTCACCAAACCCTCTTTCCGTTAAATAATACGCGGCTTTGCCATCCAGAAACACACCGCCTTGCAAATACTCGCGGATTTCTTTGTCCGACATGAATTTTGTGGTTGTTCCAGATATCATTTTTACGCTGCCGCCTTTTGAGGTGTAAGGTATTCCAAAACGACCAAGAATGTTTATCCAGGCGTTGTACCCTTGAAATGGACGCCCCCCGTTATAAGGAATAACAATGTGCTCAAAGGGCTGATATACTATTTCACATCCCGCAACATTACAGTCGCTTACAGCTGCTTTTAAAGTATTAAAACGTTTGACTTCAGCCTTGAACATGTTGGAATAGCCATTCTCTTCTGTCGGGTCGTCAAGATACTGCGTTGTATAAAACAGCGTGTCGTCCAGCCCATAGGAAAAGGCCGCGGTCATTAGACTTTTTAGTTTCGAGCTTGACATAAAGAAACGAGTATGGGGGTAGGTATCGGATTCGTGGAAAAGTTCAAAATCATCTGGCAAGTGCTGTTTGCTGTAAAGCGCATGAAAAATAGCGATGGGTAAATGGGATCCATCATCTGAAGAATAAGTGGAGCCAAAAAGTCGAACCATCGGCCGGGTTTTACCAGCAAAAGCCCGTGTGACAGATTCGGTTATATCTCCGTCAAGATCCGCACAACCCGACTGGCATAATCCCATACGGGTTTCGGGCGACACGGCGTCCACCTTTTCTCGAATAGCCACCGCCAAACTTGTTAAAGAGGCACTACTTAATTCGGCCCAAGCGCGTCTTAGTTTTATGCTTTCTGGTGTGACTTGACTAAAAATACTCAATAATTCTTCCCGAGAATAATAATGCTGCTGGAGCTCCTCAAATTTTTGTAAATGCAGCGGGCAGAAACAGCCGAAAGGTACCCCAACGTGGTTGCTTAATTCGTAGTCATCCTCAAACTGAATCATAAAAGGCTTGGCAATTTTCGCGACAATCGCGACATT
>JBAYAV010000444.1:0-2636 GCA_041669565.1 Lentisphaeria bacterium | reverse complement strand
TAAAAATGTTTTTTCTAACCCATATACGAAATGTAACCCCATTTTTAAAGAATAGAAAAATAAAACAATGAGAATATTGAAAAAATAAGTGAGAAATGTGGGTTGTAAAGAGCCGCAAGACCGGATGGCGCACAGGTGTAATCACCGAGCCCCGCACGAGTAATAATAACAGGGCACTGAATGCGTTTGGCATGGTTTACTGCATCATAATAATCCAGCGCTTTTGCCCATTTTGGACGAAAGCAACTCAGACGTTTGCCAATATCAGATCCCGCTAAATCGCAGCACCAAGTAATGTATGGTTTGCATAAAGATACATCATGATCCAACCCCGCGGCCCAAATCGTCTGAAGACCGCCCTGACTGCCCCCGATAATGATCAGTGTTTTCTGATCCCACGATGGAAGCTGTTTTACAAATTGAAGCGATCTCATTAGGCGCAACACCATGCCATTAAAGTAGGCTGTTTCTGGATTCGAATTCTGCTCCGGATCCAAGGCGTATTTTTTGCCATTAGATTCGATGGCCTTTTTGAATTTGTTGTAGTATTCATCAGGCTGATCAAGATCGTAGCCATGCGCGTTTACATGGAAATGAATTTTGTCGGCAGGACCATTATGCGGAGCATTCGGTTTATGGAACCCATAGCCGTCATAGTGAACTTCAGCAGGGAGCGATTTGTCTGCCGGATTTTGGGGCAAGGTAAGGTATCCTGTTGCGGAGTGAGGACCCGCGCAATCTATTTTTACGGCATAGACATTAATGTTTTTGTTGCTAAAGACTTTATCCATTGTATATTTTAGTGGCACGGTTGCAAGGCGGGCTTTTTGTCGATCCCAAAAGGCATCAAAATCCGCCGGCTCTGGAGAAGATTGCGTTATTTTATCAATATCTGCGCCCATGCCACCTTGATATTGAATGGAGCGCTCTTTTTTTGCTCCCCATATTTTCCCATACCCTTTAACTACTTTGTCGCTATTATCCATCAGGCGCGCTTCAATGTGAATGAAACCGGGACGGCTGATGGATGTATTTATGATAATGGGTGTCTCGGATAATTTCGTTTTGCCGCGCTGTGTTTTACCATCATCCGACGATACGTTCCAGTCTATGAAATAATCAACAGTCGGCTTTTGCTTCCCAATATCCGCTGTTAAAGTAAATACCATGGGGTCTCCCACAGAGTACTCAATGGGGCTCCGATCCGATGTGCCAATTATTTGAATATTGTCTGTATTGAGCTCGACGACATTTTCAGGCACTTTTGTTTCGGGAACAACGTTTGGTGATTTTAAAACATCTGCTTGGGTGATTCCGATATTGAATAGTAATATGGAAAAGATTAAACTAAAAAAACGCATTTTTTTCTCCCTTGTATAGTGAATAAATAATCCATAGTATAAAAGACCTATAGCTTTGTTATTTTATGTCTATATTTCAATATAGCCGGTGGTTGTATCATTCCTTGTCATTTGCCGAAGATGCAGGCAATGTGATGGTTGAAATCTAGAACGACGCACGTCCATGCGCCATTTGTGTCGTAGTGTTATTGACATCGATATGTCAATAGTTTCTGCAATTCCTACCAAAATTATTTTCAAATTATCAATGTATTATAAGGATATCCACGTTGTGCCGCTTGCATTTTTGATATATGTCTCGTAGATTGTGGTGTCCTTGTTTTTTATCAGTTTTATATTAATTTTCTTCTCTCTGCTCTCTTCTGTTCCATTCGTTAAATAGTATCTTTTACCTGTTTTCTTGTGATTTCGATCATAAAAAAATGCGGCCATACTTGCCCGTGCGCTTAGGAGGGTTTTGATTCCTCGAAAGGTAGTATTAGGCGGTATGACCGCTACCGTGCAGTGCAATTATTGTCGCATTAACCATCATGGGAAAGATTTCCACATTTACAAGATTTATCATGGGAAAAAATTCCGCATTTTACAAGATTAATTTTTGTACGCACATATATATAATATAGCAGGAAATGGAGATTTGTCATGTTAAATAAACAAATAATTTGGGGTGGAATTGATGTTGGTAAAAAAAATCCCACGCCTCGGCCTGTATTCTTATCTTTTTTCGTTCCCTTTTTAAAAAAATCTCTTTAACGAAAAAGGAAGATTTGCAAACGTAATCATGCTTAACAAAACCCCAAAAAAGGTATTTTAGCACTCAAAATTAACAATATCCATGACAATCAAATGTCTCACGTGTTCTATAAATGGACACCCTTTTTGTACATCGGGCGGTAGCCCGAAGTACAAAAAAACTGTGTGAACGTCCCAATCCCATTCAACACTCCTGTCCTGCATTCTGCCTTTTTCCCTTCCGTTTTTTCCGTTTTTCTTCCTTCCGTTCGTTTCCGTTGTGAAAAAAAATCCTACGCCTCGGTCAATTTCCCCAGCCCCGTTGTGAAAAAAAATCCCATGCCTCGGCCTGTATTCTTATCTTTTTCCGTTCCCCAGCGCCTACGGCGAGTTATGAGTTATGAATACTGAGTTATGAGTTGAATTAATTCTTAACTCATCATTTATCATTCGCCGAGGCGAAGCCGAAGGCGTTTTCCGTTCCCTTTTAAAAAATATTATATAACGAAAAGGAAAATCAGCAAACATAATCATGCCTAACCC
>JBAYAV010000443.1:0-2641 GCA_041669565.1 Lentisphaeria bacterium | reverse complement strand
ATACATTCCCGCGTTCATCATTGGTTTTGGCAATTTCAATTATTCCGTGAATATGATTTGGCATAACCACAAATTCATCCAATTTTATAAATGGGAAATGTTCCGGTATTTCGAACCAATATTTTTGTGCCAATTCACCAATTTTAAATGGAATCATTTTCCCGTCATTAATTTTTCCGAAAAAACATTCTCTGTTTGCGGTGCAAATAGTTATAAAATAGAGAGCATTCCAACCGTAATCCCAATTTTGCAATCTGGTTGATGGTATTCTATATTTATTTTGGTATAAATCCATTCTACCATTCACACCTCATTAAGGTCATTAATAATAAGGACAAAGACGTCGCCAAAATAATGTGATGTTTCAATTAAGAAAAAAGGCGTCTTGTAAAATTTGACATCGTTATGCTTGATTGCGTTCATAAACCAGGCAATTTCAGTGGTCATGGAACCGCTGTGTAACATAAAACAAGAAAAAATCCAATCCAATTACAAGAAAAACGGGCTGTCTTTAGAAATAATATTGCCCTGCTTATTCTTCTTTTTGGCGGGTTGTTTTTTACGGATATCTTTTTTTAATTCATCGCACTTTTTCAGCCATTTTTGCGAAGATTTATTTGCTTTCTTCCCTTTCTTTCCGCCATCTTCTAATGTTCGGATTTGGTCCCGCAGCATAGCAGCACGCTCAAATTCCAGGGCCTCTGCGGCTTCCTGCATTTCTTTTTCCAATTCACGAACCGTCTCAATGACTTCGTACTCCTGACCCTCTTCTTTTACAAGACCTTCCACCTGCGTCTCCGCTTCCGAATAAATTCTCAGACTTTCCTGAACAGCACGATTTATCGTCTTTGGAACAATATTGTTCTCTTTATTATACAATATCTGCTTCGTGCGACGCGCATTGGTTTTATCCATCATTCTTTTCATGCTGTCTGTAATGCGATCTGCATAAAGAATAACGCGGCCCCCTGCATTTCGCGACGCACGACCAGCCGTTTGCGTCAAGGCGGTTTCAGATCGGAGGAAGCCCTCTTTATCCGCATCCATCACAAGCACAAGCGAGACCTCCGGCAAATCCAGCCCCTCTCGCAGCAAATTAATGCCAACCAGGCAGTCAATTTCGCCAGCACGCAGCCCCCGTAAAATATCAACACGCTCAATCGCGTCCAATTCCGAATGCAGATAACGACTACGAATATCGACCTTGCGCAAAAAGTCGGAAAGCTCTTCCGACATTCGTTTCGTCAGCGTCGTCACCAGCACGCGCGTACCGCCCGCAATGCACTTCTTAATTTCATCAATGGCATCATCCACCTGCGTTTCTAACGGCCGCACTTCAACCGCCGGATCCAGCAATCCAGTCGGGCGAACCACTTGCTCAATTGGAGTCGCAAGGCTCAATTCATAATCCCCGGGTGTCGCCGAGGTAAAAATAATATTATTCTGCATCGATTTGAATTCATCATAAGTCACCGGGCGGTTATCCAGTGCCGAGGGCAGACGGAAACCATTATCCACCAGCACCTGTTTACGGCTACAATCCGCGCGATGCATTGCATGGACCTGTGGCAGCGTGACATGCGACTCATCGATAACCGTCAGATAGTCCTCCGGAAAATAGTCCATCAGCGTAAAAGGGCGGCTTCCAGGCGGACGATTGGCAAGATGACGTGAATAGTTTTCGATTCCCTGGCAATAGCCGATTTCATGAAGCATATCAAGATCATACGTCGTTCGCTGATGAATACGCTGAGCCTCCACCAGCTTATTTTCGCGTTCAAACATCTCGATCTGCTCATTCATTTCCTTCAGGATGCCCTTGCGTGCCATATCAATACGCTCTTGAGGAATCACAAAGTGTTTTGCCGGAAAAATAACCGCCTCTTTCAGTTCCTCGATAACATTACGTGTTACAGGATCATGTCGCGTAATCCGATCCACCGTATCTCCCCAAAATTCCACTCGAATAAAATCATCGCGGTGAGACAAATAGATTTCGAGCGTATCGCCGGCGGCGCGGAATTCACCGCGTGTCGGTGCCATATCATTTCGGGTATATTGAATTTCCACCAGTTGTCGCAGCAAATCATCGCGTTTCACATCCTGATTCAACACCAGCCGTGCTTTCAAAGCGTTGAAATCCTCCGGAGATCCCAAGCCATACAGACAAGAAACGCTAGCAACCACAATAACATCCTTGCGTTCCAATAAAGAGCTCGTTGCAGCCAGACGAAGTTTGTCCAATTCATCATTCCGTGAAGAATCTTTCGCGATATAAGTATCCGTTTGCGGAATATAGGCTTCCGGCTGATAATAATCATAAAAACTAATAAAAAACTCAACCGCATTTTCAGGGAAAAAGCCCTTTAATTCGCTATAAAGTTGTGCGGCTAGAGTTTTATTATGAGATATCACAAGAGTCGGCCGTTGGACCTGCGCAATCACATTTGCAATAGTAAACGTTTTTCCGGACCCCGTGACCCCAAGAAGCGTCTGATAATGCTCCTTTTTCTGCAGTCCCGCGACCAAAGCCTGAATTGCTTCAGGCTGATCACCAGACGGCTGATAATCTGAATGCAAAACAAATGGCTTTTCTTCCGACATCACGCGCTCTCTTTTTGATCCATATCAAACTACTTTT
>JBAYAV010000442.1:0-2644 GCA_041669565.1 Lentisphaeria bacterium | reverse complement strand
CGGTCGCAGCCAGCAAACACTCCTATGAGGAGATACTTCAGTTTATCAAGGGGTAATGGGTATAGTAGACTCCGGGAACAACTTTACGCACCATTTGAGTGTAAAAATTTCAGGAAGTTAACAATATAAGATGCTGTGAATCCACTTTTTTACAAATTTACCGTCAAGTTATGGGACGGCTGTGAAATTAAAAAGGAAAATATAATGTGTATCATAAAATTTGGAGTCGGCAACGTTAATTCTGAAGTGTTGTGTGTAGCCGGATTGAATCAAACGGATATCATGTCACTTCGAGGTGGCTTTGAGAAAGGATTGTCAGCGCAACTGAAGGATGCGGTGTACCTCAATCTCCAGATGGAAGTTGAAGTTATTACCACCATTGATTCGCCAGCCGTTGCGTTGGACTGCATCGGTGGTAAGTTAATTGGTGAGTGTTTACGCAACATGGTCTTCTGTGGCTACTGGATCATGACTTCCACCGTGGGTGGCAGCAAAACAATGATCAATCTCGAAACTATCTGGCGCAAATGTATCTGCCGGATTGGTCGCATTCTGAATAATTGGACTATAGAGGGAAAAAGCGTGATCTTCGAGGCTCTCCATCAGAAATCATGGCCGTTTTTCACAATGCGGAAATTTATTACTAACACCCATGCGGCATTTCCAATCAGGAAGGCCGAACAGGCACACGGGGTGCAGCGCCGCTTCGAGTGCGTTGATAAAAGTGGTGTTAACATTCAAAAAATGAAACTGTATATGTTTCAGTGTGGTACGATCAGAACAAAAAAACATCTGCTTGTGGCTGGTCCAGTAGCGAAGCAGGATTTTGTGGTGCCGGTTCCCTTCTTCCTGATAAAACATCCGAAAGGAACTGTTCTTTTTGACACGGGGCAACCTATGTCAGCAGTCCATTGCGCAGCAACCGGAAATTATATTCCGGTGATGACCGCGGATGATTATATCTCAAATCAATTAAAAAAGATCGGATTGAAAACAACTGACATTACTCATATTGTGTTGTCTCATTTGCATTCTGACCATGCCGGAGGAATTGAAGCATTTAGCGATGTCGTCTGCTATATTCAGAAAGCTGAATTGAATAAAGATATTATTAATAAGTATCCATTGCGTTGGCATATTTTAACTGGCGATTATGATGTTTTTGGAGATGGCAAAATCCAAATTATTTTCACTCCAGGGCACAGCCTTGGACATCAGTCGCTGCTATTGAAACTTGAAGAAACAGGAAATGTTTTATTGACAGCTGATGCGATTTATACGGAAGAAATCCTTAAACACAATGTCATGCCGGGAGTATTCCAAAATCGGGATGCGTCAGTAAGGACGATTGAGAAAATTCGGCAAATGTACAGAAAAGGAGTTATGGTTATATCAGGGCATGATCCTCAGGCCTGGGGTAAATACAAATTAGCTCCGGCATATTATAAATAGGTATGAACTCACGAATCTAAAATGAGGTTGAAAAAAAGGTTATAATTATTAGCGGGACCGTTACTTTTCGTATGGTTCTGATTAAAGGACGCGGCGTGTAATATTCTTGCCATTACGTTTGGCGTTCCCTTTGTTTTTTTAAATCTTGCTCTCATATAAATGACCCACTTCATGTTTTTTTTTATGAGTTCTAAAGTGCAATTGGTCAATAAGGGACTGTAAAAAAAATAACTTGACAATTTGCTGAAAAAATCGTGATTTGATTTTGGGGCCGACAACGAGGAGCATACCCTCAGGTATGTGACGAGGTTGGCGACACAAAAAGCATTCACGAGAATCAAGCAAATGTAAAGGTTATTTCTGAACAGCCCCTAAGGTTCACAACTTCATGCAAATTATAATCATTTTGTATTTTATTTTTCGGCTGATTAAAAATTTCGCCAACTTTATATTCAATAGTATCAACGCTGCTAGCGTTAGCTTCAAAATTTTAAAGTACGGGAATAATTCTGTATTTATAAAATATGCAAGATTACTCTAGTCAAAGCGTTATAGTCAATTTTCCACTGCTCCGTTTGAATTCAGGATAATTGTTGCGCTTTTGATCCAATTTATACATCTAGTTACTTTTTTTGCTGGATATTTTGTTAGTGGGTATAATTTCTAAAATAAAATTTTGGTAAATTTATTATTAACAAAAGAGCTGGATTTTAAATTCAAAAGAACTACTTTTTTTCAAGTGTGAAAACTTTCTGTGAAGAGGCATACCGCTACAATAGATTGTTATTATAATAAAGGAAAACGAATAAATCACCCCAAAAAAGTAACTTTTTGAAGGTGTTTTTAATAAGTGTTTGGAGTAAATTCTTGATTATAAGGCACTAAATAGATAAAATTATTCTCTCTGAATGAACCGGTCGCGACCTTTCGATTCAGAGAGAAAGCTCTCAAATAGAGAAAATCAGAAGAATTTATGTTGCTCTGAGAGAAATGGCGACTTTGAATATCGTTTTGGTATAACGATATATGGATTAAACAACAAAGTCGCTTTCTCCTAAATGAGAAAAAAAGTGGTACCCGAGAGAGGAATTGAACCTCCGACCAATAGTTTAGGAAACTACTGCTCTATCCACTGAGCTACTCGGGCAAAAATTTTATATAATGTAATACTTGTCCCTAAAAAAACAATTTG
>JBAYAV010000441.1:0-2663 GCA_041669565.1 Lentisphaeria bacterium | reverse complement strand
TCGCATTTTCTTCAATGAGACGATCCCAGGTTTTACCCATCTTCTTTAAGAGGAACTCCGTCAGCGCATGGCCCTTCAATTCCTGCTTCACCGAACCCGAACGCCAGTAATAGGAACCGCGCAGGGAAATCGGTACCGTCGATGGCTCGACAACAATCTCCAGAAAGTTTTTACCGTCTTCCTCCAGTAAATTGATTTCCGGCATCAACCCCAGCTGATCCCGGATTTTATTGGGAAGATCCTCCAGCAGCTTTTTTGCCTTGGGGATTCCGACAATCTTACCGGAGTCGTCCTTGCCAATGTAAATCCGCCCGCCCTGCGCGTTGGCAAAGCCGCAGATCCACTTCAGATAATCGTCATGCCACGACTGTTTGTACTCGATGTTCTGGGATTCGGGGGTCATACGCAATTTTCCTTCAGCGGCATTTGATTCTTTTTCCAACCATCTACGCCTTTGTTGGCTCAGAATTTTCGTCATCTTTAGGTGCAGGCACTTCTTTCAATGCTACATGAAAAAAATCAGCAATTTTAGAAAGGCGCTCCTTTAGCTCTTTCGATATGTCTTTCCTTGCCCAGACTTGAAGCGGTTCTTCTAATATTTTTCCCCACCCCTCTTCCGGTTCAAAATTTTTATCAATAAAGGATTCTATTATTCTTAATTCAGGTTCGGACTGTTTTTTTAGAGTGTCCTTTATAAAATCCTGAATTGTGCTTTTCTTGTCACTCAAAAATCGTTCAAGATCCACATATTTCAATAAATAAGATAAGCTCGCCTCAGGGAAAAGCATTTTCTTTGCAATCAAAAAATCTGAAATTTGTTTCTTAATATCAATTTTGAAGTCTTCACCAATCCATTGAAAAGCATCGTCTAGCATTTCCCTTTGCTTCGGATCGCTTTTGGCAAAATTATCAGCCACCAATTCAAGCCTTTCACTTAACTTATCAGAAAAAGATGTCTGTAATATTTTTTGACGCTCAACATCCTTTAAGGCATTTAATAGATGAAACATCGGCTCAAAACTATCAAAGGTCTTTTTCCAGAATTCTGAATTTTCCGTATGTTCTGCATTCAATATTTTTTCTACAACATTATTATGGACAGCCTCATTATCTTTAATAGCCAAAAAAAGTTGAACGAACTCTTTTGATATAGGGAACTCAAGCACAAAATTTTTCGCGCACAAAATTTGAGGAATACTACTGAATTGAGCCACACTATCCGCAAAGTTTTCACGAGAAGCATCCGACAGTAAAAGGCAAGCCTTCTTATATTGATCATAAGTTTCAAGTGACAAGAAGAAATCTTTCTTTTTCTCTGCCATCGCCTTTTCAATAATTTTTCCAACCAGCTTATTGGTTGAATTCAAGGCCAGTGTCCAGACAAAACTAAACTCAATTCTATCCTTAATACTAGTCCAGGCATAGTCGACATTCCCTTGATTTTCTTGAGTCCACCATTGCATTGTTTCATTCAAAGCCTGCTGAGACTTTACTTGATAGGGCGGAGGAACCGGAATTTTAATTGTACAATTATTGATATTGCCTTCATACGCCATAACTAATGTTAATGCGGCTACCTGAATTGTTTTTTCCTTTCCTAAAGAAAGCACCAAATTCCAATAAGATCCCAACGAAAGAACGGATTGCACCTGATCACAAAGCTCTTTTCCGCCAAAGGCCAAAAGGAAAACAATATGAATTGATTGGAAAGAATGGCTTGTCCCATTAATGGCACCATTATTATACTGTATATGGGCCTTAATCGGTTCAATAAGGGAAATAAGGTCTTTATTATGTTGCAAAACTAAAAACTGAAGGACATTGGTCAATGTTTCTGGAATGCTAACATTGGGTTTAATGCTGCTTTTAATTTGTGCAACGAGAGCATCATTTACCCTGAGTTTGGAAACAACTTTATTTTCTGGATCAGCAGAAATCAAACCATGCCACGCATTCAAAGTAAATTCTTGGGTATCTATATTAGCCGCATTTTTATCTGTTGCCGAAGTTTGCAGCGTGATGATGTCCTGAATTGAATCCTGAAAATTTTTCCAGTCTTTATTGTTAATATTTTTTGATATTTCTTTACTCAATATATTCACTAAATGCGAATTGTCATTATTTGTTTCTTTTAACAAAAGAAGCATTGACTTAAACCTATCTTTATTGCCTCGTCTGTCAAAAGAATAAGCATTCCACTTTTTGGATTGATGATAAAGAAATGTTGAAAAAGTTAAATACCCTTCATGATATTTGGAAGCATCCTTCAAAAATACTTGACTACACATACCCCAAAAAGAAGGATCTTCTTTTGTACGAATCCAATAATCAAAAACAGTCCAAAATGTTTCACCATGGATCTCAATAAGCCCAGAAAAAGCTGTATTAAGTATATCTACATCATCCGACTTTATTCCTTTCTCTAATAAGGGAATAAGCAATATTTGCGAGCCTTTTTCCGCAGAAACGCCATAAAATAAGCCAGCTAGTTGCTCATAAACATTAAACTTAAGAACGTTAGCCAAGTCCTCACTTATCAAAGACTGGTCCCTTAGTTTTTCTTCCCACTCGCCTCTTGTAACTCTTTTTAAATTTTTATAAATAACGTAAAGACAAATTGTCTTTAGATTATAATTGTCTTCATAAACATACCTGAGAGAACC
>JBAYAV010000440.1:0-2682 GCA_041669565.1 Lentisphaeria bacterium | reverse complement strand
GAACATTTCGAAAGTGACCTGTAGGGAGATATCCGAGGGCAGATTTTTGATCAGTGCCAAGCGGTCCGCAGTAGGCGCCCAGCCCCAATTGTACGTCCAGAAGACGACATCCAAGGCAGGGTTATGTTTTCGCATAATGCCCTTGACCAGCTGTAGCCACTGTGGGTAATCGCGGCAGGGCCACCAGCCAGGAAAAGGCCGCGGGTCATTCTCGTGGCCGGGTGGCACTGGGTCTAGTCGCAACCAGCTTTTGCTGCGCTCATCGTGTGTGGGGAATTCGCACGATTCGCCGACGAAAACTACGCCTTTCACTTTTGGGCAAGAGCGTATCAGCCGGCCATAAGTGTTTTCATAAAATTCCGCGGCATCCGCATCCTCCGGATGGTAGCGGCTCTTGATGTAGCTGTAAAAATAGACATCGATCCCGAAGGCCGCCGCCCGCTCGATGGTGTTATTGAAATCTAGGAAGCCCGTGGTAGTGATGTTGACGTCTTTGACGAAAATCAATATGGCGTCTAGGCCGGCGTGAGCGATGGTGTTCAAATACGGGTCTGGAAATTGATCGATACCCCAGCCGGAATGCACCATCCGCGGCGAGAAAATCGGCGCCCTGGTGATTGCTTGCGGGCTTAGGAAAGGCGCCTGACGGAGATTTAGTAAGTCCTCTAGCTGATAACAACCCTGGGCGGCACCACGCTCATCTGCACCGCAGAGTAGCACCCCGTTCTCTTGCGCAATCAGATTGTAACTGCGGGGAGTCACTAATGACTGGCCCGCTACCGGATGCTCAGTCTTCGTGCCGATGATGATAGCCGGCTGTGCTATTGTGCCGCGCTGGCTGCCGCCGCGTTTCAATAGTAGCGGTATGCCTAGGCTGACTGCAAAATAATCCTGTAAGTCCTGGGCCACGTGGAATAGGTACTCGCTGGCGTCCTCGGGGATGTGGATTTGCCACCGATCAGTGATGCGGATTTCCTGCCCTTGTCGCCGGTTCCGGGCCGGGTTGACGCGATTGCGGTGCAACTGATTCAGTCGTTTTCTGAACTCATAATTGTATTCACATTTCTGAGTCATCTGATTTTTTCCTGTGTAGCTGGAGTTGAGAACTATTGCTTGGTTGCGTGAGTCTGAGGTTTATCTTATTGGCTAATTGCGGTTTTGCAATTGCACAATGGAAGATTTTTTGTGGTTTTTGTAAATTTTTTTACGGTGTTAAATTTTCAAGTTATGACGTATCGCCAGAGATGTTTTTCAATAAGGTTTACAACCCCTGACTTGAAGTACAGACTGTCCAGAAGCAGACAGAAACTCTGTAGTGGGAACCTTCCGTTTCGCGGCCAGCCTGAGAAACGCCTTGTATTCGCAGTCTTGCTTGTCATAGTCTTCTGTGCCCTCGTTGTTCTCGATGAATTTCACCATCAGCGGCAATCTTATGCCGGATGGCGAGACCACTGCAGCAACAAGCGCTGCCTGTCCGGTTGCTAATGCAGTCGGACTTCGCGCATTTTCATCTGTTCTGGACCAACGACCCCGACATGAATGTTCCCGTTCTAGCCAAAGACTTGATTTTTATATCGACCTGGTGCTTCAAAGTGTTGATGGATTTCGGCATTTTTATTACATGTCTCCTTTTGTAGTAATAATTATTAAAAGCATTAATACTTTTATATTTTTTGTTTTGAAAGCAAAAACAGGAATAAAACAGTCCTTAAAAAATACACTTCTTGCGATTATTTTCAAGATGCATTTTCTGCAGCAAAAATAATACAAAAAATAAAATACCGAACTAGAAATATACGATACCAAAGACAGACAAACAAAAAAAGGCCGTAAGTATCAATTTGAATTGATACTTACGGCTTGAAAATGGTATGCGCAACAGGATTTGAACCTGTGACCTCTACCGTGTGAAGGTAGCGTTCTAACCAACTGAACTATGCGCACAAATAAACTTTTGAATAATATAGAATACAAAAAACGATTTTCAAGCCAATAGCCGGAACTTTTAGAAAAATGCAAATAGAAAAAATAAACGCACTCTTTTTTTCATTTAATTTTACAAAAAATATAGGATGTATTCAATTTTGCAAACGGCTTCCTATGGGGTTAATCCTGCAAGGGGGCGTAATTCACTTACAAAAAAGGGAAAACAACAGGACACAAAGGAAGCTGTCTGACGGACTCACAATTTTAAAAAAAACCTGCTGATTCTGGTGTATTCAACCCACGGATTCTGGTGAAGACCAAAATTTCTCATATAATAATACATTGATTTCAAGCAGTAAAAGCATTTTTTTTACTAAAATCGCTACAATTAAAAATTACAAATAAAATACACAGTCGTCCCACACCTATGCGTTATTTTGTAGATTTTCTCGTAGCGGCGCACGGACGTGCGTCGTTTTTGATTTCAAACATCGGTTTTCTTGGGGACGTTTTCATCCTTAATTCAAACATCAGGTTATTTTGAAGATCCCCCTCGTAGCGGCGCACGGACGTGCGTCGTTTTTGATTTCAAACATCGGTTGTTTTGGCGACGTTTTTATCCTTAATTCAAACATCAGGTTGTTTTGAAGATCCCCCTCGTAGCGGCGCACGGACGTGCGTCGTTTTTGATTTCAAACATCGGTTTTCTTGGCGACGTCTTTATTCTTCATTCAAACATCACGTTATTTTGAAGAT
>JBAYAV010000439.1:0-2683 GCA_041669565.1 Lentisphaeria bacterium | reverse complement strand
CCAGAGGCTCCGGATTACCAGAAAGCGTCCTCTTGGGTATTTCAAGCCCCAACGCCGGCTAAATCGATCGATGTTTTTTATGTTTATCCGACCATTTATGGCGAAGAGTCTCCCGCAAATATGGATATTCATAATACGACGTTGAGGGGCGCTGCTAGGCATCTTATTGATTCCCAGGCTGGCGTTTTTTCAGAAAGTGCAAATATTTTTGCGCCCTATTACCGGCAGATGTCATTTGCAAAGCTAGATTCGGAAAAAAATATGTATGAAAATCAATATTTTCAACTTGGCTATTCGGATGTTTTACGAGCGTTTAAATATTTTCTCAAAAATCTTAATCATGGTCGTCCTTTCATTATTGCCGGTCACAGTCAGGGATCGATGGTTTTGATTCAGCTGATGCGTGAGTATTTCAACAAAACGGATTTGCAGAACCGGTTAGTGGCCGCGTATTTAATCGGGTATTCTGTAACTTTAGAGGACTTTGCGACATACCCCTGGATGAAGCCCGCAACACAAGCAACCGATACTGGTGTCATCATTTCGTATAATACCCAAGCTCCAGGGGCAACGGATTCTCCCGTATTATTGCCAGGGGCATTTTGTATTAATCCGCTAAACTGGGAAACGGATGAAATACCAGCAGACAAGTCTTTGAACCTTGGCACCGTCTTTTTTGATACCACAACGAGTCATATTAGTCGAAATATTCCACATTACGCAGGTGCTTGTGTGGACAAAGAAACGGGTGCACTTGTCACCACATTGCCCGAAAATCTGGATATTGGTGCGTTCCCGGAGGGTGTCTATCATAGGTATGATTACGCACTCTGGTATTGCAATCTGAAAGAAAATATCAAAACCCGCTGTGAAAACTACGTTAAAAACAAAAAATAGGTAAGAAACTCGAACCATCCGGTGTTTGGTGTGGATGTTCGTACAGTCCATCGCGCATCGGATTGAGGTGTTTGACGAAGAAAGCGCAATTTTGCTTGTCTGATATTATAATTTTATGCCAAGGAAAGTATGCCAAAGCATATCCATGAAGCCCATCATGGAACGGAATGTGGATAGGAAGAGTCGCGGTTTGGAACGGATGTCCTGTGAAGGAAAAATACATGTATTGTGAAAATGAACGATATAAGCAAGAAGATTTTTCTAAAAAATTATTGAAATACAGAGAGTATGAAAATTGTAATTTTTTAGACTGCAATTTTTCAAATTCCGATATTTCAGGAATAAAATTCATTGATTGTGTTTTTGAAAATTGTAACATGAGTATGGTAAAATTGAAAAATACGGAATTGAACCATGTTCAATTCAAGGGCAATAAAATGTTTGGGCTTCATTTTGATGATTGTAATGATTTTCTTTTGTCGATGAGTTTTGCCAATTGTCAATTGAATTATTCTTCTTTTTTTGGACTTAAGATTAAAAATACGACCTTTGCAAAGACCTGCCTTCATGACGTTGATTTCACGGGAGCCGATCTATCGAAATCTGTTTTCAGTAACTGTGATTTTACGAATGCTACTTTTAGTAAAACAAATGTGGAAGGCGTAAATTTTGCAACGTCCTATGGATACGCATTGGATCCGGAACAAAATCAAATTCGGAAAGCAAAATTTGATTTACAGGGAGTCCTTGGTCTCTTGACCAAATATGATATTGTGGTAAAATAAGAATAAAAATGGACGCTGATAATCAAGGAAGAGTTGAAACTAGTACGTCAATTCACCCGATTAAGGGGCTGTAAAAAAATTAACTTGACAATTTGCCGAAAAAATCGTGATTTGATTTTGGAGCCGACGACGAGGAGCATACCCTTAGGTATGTGACGAGGTTGGCGGCACAAAAAGCATTCACGAGAATCAGGCAAATGTAAAGGTTATTTCTGAACAGCCCCTAAGCTAGAAAAGTAGCTGAAATCGGGAAGGAAAAAACGGCCTTGCCTTTTTTGAAAGACGCTTAAAGGAATAGGAAAATAACGACGATGAATAAACAACAACCCAATAATCCCTTGCATGGTATTACATTAGAAATGATGGTAATCAGTCTTTCTGATTATTATGGCTGGGAGGAATTAGGACAGAGGATCAACATCCGCTGCTTCCAAAGTGATCCCTCGGTCAAATCGAGCCTTAACTTTTTGAGAAGAACACCATGGGCAAGAAAGAAGGTTGAAGATCTCTATATGGATATTATCCGTAATGAGGAGGAATAGTCAACCGCAAGAGAAGGACACCACTTCCATGATCGATGTTTGATTAAATTCCTTTTACAGAAATGGATCGAATCCTTTTAAATGATTGTTGGAGTTGCCTCTAGTAGATAAATGTTTCCATGGCTCGTTCTTGACAATTTTTTGAAGATCATAAATTTAAAGAATACGACTCAGCCTTAATGAAATAAATGAAGAGAGAACGCTATTACTGGGAGAAAAGGGTTTTTAACTGTTGGAATTGTCATAATTTTGCTTTTTTTTGTCGTATATTATGAAAAAAGACCCACAGATGCATAATAAAAGCAATAAAAGTTGTCTAATATGGCTGAAGATTACCAGCCTTGCGTAATCAAAATTAGTTCGTGAGTTTACCCATATTTTATAGAGTTTTAATCCAGTCGTGAACAAATCAGTTCGCGGCTTTTTTTTACCTTTGAAATATGATTAGTATTATAACTT
>JBAYAV010000438.1:0-2689 GCA_041669565.1 Lentisphaeria bacterium | reverse complement strand
TTTTTCCGGGCTGTTTCTTCATCTCAAAAGGTTCTGAATAAAGTCTATATTTCCAATTATCATCACTAATCCATATTTTCACATCATCCGGCAGTTCCATCTTTTTTTGCAGAGCTGTAACTTCAATTCTTTTAACGGCAGTCTTGTTCTTTGAATACGGTCTTCTCTTCAAGCGTAGTTCCGGATGTTCCGCCGGAAAATTAAAACATTGATAAGCTCTGCCGCCAAGAACATCATATTTTCCATATTTATCCGCCAGTTCTGAATGGAAAGGGAGGTTCTTACCCATAATGGACATGTCGAATGGTTTTATAATGGCATAGACTTCCAAGCCTGCCTCATGCCCGGCCTGCACCCCTGCCCTTAAGTCACTATCGCCAATATTATCGAAAGTTCTTTTTATATGTTTTTCCAATCGTGGTTCCATAATGCTGTCCCAAAATCCACTATTTCGATCGCCATGATAAATCCAATAAACACGTCGAATGCCCATCTTGGCGATCCCTGCCATCATTGTTGAAAGCATCTTTTTCGTAAAAGGCGCGGGAAGCATATCATCCATAAAATCAACCGTCATATCGAGCGCGAAATTTTCTTGAGCCGAGGGTCGTTCAAAAGGTATTTCTTTCCCCGAGATATTCAAATCCTGAATTTCAGTCTGTGGAACCCATGTGATTTTAACGCTGTTAATTGTGGGCTTATAAGCGGCGTTAAAATCAAATTTTTTGTCATTTAAAGAAACGTCAATTTTGCCGCAACAATAGGTAATGCGTAAGTGATTTAGTTCTTTTTGGCTAAATTGCAGTTCATTATTGCACGCGATCAGATTGCCAAATACCGTTCTGCTTATAGAGCTACGATGGTTTGAATCATCAATACAGATATAATAGGGGGGAATTTCAATAACAACGGGTCCTGCTTCGCTTGGCCTAAAGTTCGCCTCAATTTGAATCTGTTCAAATTGAAATTCGGGATAAAAATCATGAAAGCAGAAGGCCTTTTCTTTCGTAACAAGGCATTCTTGTGCCCCTCCACTGGAAACCAGCATTCCTGAGTGTTCCCAAAAATCGATAAAATTATTTGATTTGAGTGAAAATATCTTCTTCATTTTGAACAACCCTTACCTTTTCCTTGTTTTAGACGCACTATTTCTGCTTCATTGCTCTCGATATTACCCGAGCGTGTAATATTAAAATTCGCTCAATATTTGTATATATAGATCCTGATAATAAAAGAGGGCATATTGAATTTCTGCCCCTTTTATTAAGGACGAAAAATTAAGAACTTGTTCAAAATAAATATTTATCATTAAAGAAGTTCTTAAATCATTCATTTTTCTATTTTATTTCAAAGAAAACACAGCTATAGCGCTGAAGTTCAACCACAGATCCATCCGATATATCTTGAATTTCTGCTCCCGTATTCAATACTATTTTTTTTGCCTGAATATGGGGCAAAGACACCCTTTGCATTTCTTTTTCGGCATTGAAAATACAGACGACTTTATTTCCCTCATAGGTCCGCACAAGACCAAGGACCTTATCTTCATGATTTATGTCAAGCCAGGCGCGCGTGCCCATTGTAAGGACTCGGTTATTAGCCCGCAGTTTTATAAGCTCTTTTACAAATGCGAGGCGATTTTCCCCCTTCGGCGTCATCGCTGTTGCCCAGTTAATACCTAGATGATGCCCATACTCATGATTCGCCCAAAGGCTATGTCGATTTGAATCCGCTATTTCCTGTCCATTGTAAAGCAGCGGCATTCCTTCCATTGCAAAAACAAAAGCAAGAGCATTCCCCACTTGTTTTACATCCGCCGTTTTTTCAAAGCGTTCCTCATAAGCATCCGAAGCGATATCATGATTATCGATATACCACATAATCCGAAGATTTTTACGCCCATCCGCAAAATAATCATCGAGTTCTTTCCGAAATTCTGAGGGCGAGATTTCATTTTTAAAAAACTTTAATAACGAACCATGCCGAAATCCATAGACCAATTCAAAAGCGGATTTTTCGTCCACCTGAATCCCAGGAGCTTCATCCAGCATTATAAAATCTTTTTTAATTGCATCAATACGACGGCGACCCTCTTCCCAAAAAGATAAAGGAACATTATCTCCTACATCGCAGCGATAGCCATCAATATCAAATTTTTTAACAAAGTAGAGCATATTACCCCACATATACTCACGCAGCTTTATAGAATCATAGTTCAGCAACGGAAAATGCCACGTACCCAAAATAGGCTTGTCCTCTTTATCGCGTTGAATCATATCCGAATCCATCGACAAGAGTGTCGCTTTTGGTCCGCAATGAAGGTAAACAATATCGAGCATGACCTTTATTCCCAATTGATGTGCAACCCGAACAAAACTTGCAAAATCTTCATCGGTACCATATTCCGAATCAATTCTAAAATAGTCATTGATCCGATATGGATTTTTCGGGTTATTCATTCCGGAAGCTATTTGCCGGGGGCTCCAATAGTCACGATTTTGGTCATCATCGGCTTCATTAAAGGGACAGAGATATAAAATCCGGATGCCAAAATCGGCGAGATGCGGCAAAAGCTTTTCCGCTGCTTGGAGTGTGCCTTCTGGTGTAAATTGACGAAGAAATAACTGATACATCGCTGCGCCTTGCGCAAATATCGGCAACGCCTTCGGCTCGAAAGAATCCATAAAAG
>JBAYAV010000437.1:0-2701 GCA_041669565.1 Lentisphaeria bacterium | reverse complement strand
GGGTGGTGGTACTCGCAAAGAAAGACTCCTTTCTTTGCTGAAAATTTGACATCGTTTTGGTTTGAAATAATCGCGCAAAGCGAATGATATAATCGTGTGTTTTGGGCTGTCTCTTTTGGGGAAATAAAAATCATAAGTTTTTTGCCCTAGAATTCGTTTTTAAAAATATTATGGTATCTATGAAGAATTTATTAAAGAATATTACAAGTCCTGAAGACTTAAAGAAGATTCCTGCAGAATCAATGGATGAATTGTGCCGAGAAATTCGTGATAGAATTATTACGGTTGTTGCAAAAAATGGCGGGCATCTGGCACCGAATCTCGGCGTTGTTGAACTGACCGCGGCACTCCTGAGAGTCTTCTCCCCGCCGAAAGATAAAATTATTTGGGATGTGGGACATCAGAGCTACGTTTATAAATTATTGACTGGCCGTAATAAAGATTTTGACCGAATCCGTTTGTATAATGGCCTCTCTGGTTTTTCCCTTCCGTCTGAGTCGATGTATGACGCTTTTGTTAGCGGGCATGCTGGTACTTCTATTTCAGTGGCAATGGGATATGCCATCGAGCGGGATCTGCGCGATGGCGATGATCGAGTTATTGCGATTATTGGTGACGGCGCATTGGGAAATGGCATGGCGTATGAAGCGATGAATAATGTTCGGGCAAATTGTAAACGCTTGATTATTATTTTGAATGACAACAAGATGTCGATATCCAAATCTGTGGGTGCGGTAGGAAATTACTTAAATCGGATTATAACGGGGAAATGTTATAATCATATCAAGGGGCTGCTTCGGTCTGCATTTCGTTCGTTGCCGAAAGGCAAGAATTTAGTGGAGCATGTTCAGCATTTGGAAAAGACTGCGAAACATTATCTTGTGCCTGGACTCTTTTTTGAGGAGATGGGGCTTCGCTATGTTGGACCGATTGATGGACATGATTTGCCAAAATTAGAGAGTATTCTGCGGTCGGTTAAGACCTTTGATCAGCCGGTCTTGGTTCATGTTGTTACATCGAAGGGCCAGGGCTGTAGCTATGCAAAAAAAAGCCCTGAAAAATATCACAGCGTCTCGGGGTTTGATTTAAAAACAGGGGAGTTGAAAAAATCGGCAATCCCAGGATTTGCTTCTGCATTTGGCTCTGCGCTGGTAGAGGAGGCCAAACAGAATGACAATATAGTGGCAATTACCGCGGCAATGAGTGCGGGAACGGGGCTGGAGCTGTTTGAAAAGACTTTTCCAAGGCGCTTTTTCGATGTGGGTATCGCCGAAGGACATGCGTTGACTTTGGCCGCGGGGTTGGCCGCTGCGGGGAAACGCCCGGTGGTGGCAATTTATGCTACTTTTCTGCAACGTGCTATGGATAGCGTTTTTCACGATATCTGTTTGCCAAAGCTTCCGGTGGTTATTTGTGTGGATCATTCCGGCTTTGTGGAAGACGGGCCTACACATCACGGGTTTTATGATTTGGCGTTTTTGCAGTCGCTTCCGGATTTGAAAATAATGATGCCCTGTAGCGGCTCTGAACTCTCCAAAATGCTGAATCTGGCGTTGAAATCAGATGGGCCGGTTGTCATTCGCTATGCCAAAAAAGCTTTGGTTTTAGAAGAGGAGCCGGGGGGAGCGCTGGTGCTAGGCAAGAGTGACCGATTGGCGGATGGAAAGGACTTGGCACTTTGGGCAGTGGGCCGGGAAACGGCTGTAGCACGGGAAATGCGTACGATTTTAATGGAAAAATATCAGTTGTCTGTTCGTGTTGTGAATGCGCGCTTTTTAAGTCCTTTCGATCGGGAAGCATTGGTAGAAGATGCCAAAAAAATGCCGGTATTTACATTGGAAAATATGGTTTCGGGCATTGGATTATCTAAAGTGGTGGATGAGACTTTAGTCAATATTGAGCATCATGGTGTTTGGCATTTTTGTTGGTCGGAGATGGAAGCTTGTTCGCATGGAGCAGAAAGTGATATCCGAAATAAATATGGGAAGACAGCAGAGGGGCTGTCTCTGAAAATTGTTGAAAAAATAAAAGAAGCAAAGGATCGGAAAGAGAATGGCTAAAAATTTTTATTTGGTGTGCTGTGTACTGTGTTTGAGTCTGTTATGTGGCTGTGCTTCAACGAGGATGCCGGAAAAAAGGATCTATGAAGATGCTATCGAGCAGATTAATAGTGATAAGGCGAGCTGTTTGCTCATTGTTAAAAATGAGATCTTAGGCTGGGATCTTGGCCGTGGGTTAAGTCCGTTATTGAATTTATATGATCAGTCTAATAACAAGTTTAAAGACGGAATTATTGTGGATAAGGTCATTGGTCGTGCGGCTGCGTTTATTGTAGTGAAGGGCGAGGCTAAAAAATGCTACGGTAAGATTATGTCTGAAGATGCTAAAAAATTATTGGAAGAAAATGGGATAACGGCGGAATATGGGCTACTTGTTCCTAAAATTCTGAATCGAAAGAAAGACGGACTCTGCCCATTGGAGCAGTCTGTTTTAAAGATCAAAGATGATGAGGTCGATCAGGCATTGGTTGCAATCCGGCAGCGTTTGATCTACTTGAAAAAACATCCGATGTAATGTTGTAAGGGGCTGTTCAGAAATAACCTTTACATTTGCCTGATTCTCGTGAATGCTTTTTGTGCCGCCAACCTCGTCACATACCTGTGGGTATGCTCCTCGTTGTCGGCCCCAAAATCAAATCACG
>JBAYAV010000436.1:0-2703 GCA_041669565.1 Lentisphaeria bacterium | reverse complement strand
ATGAAAAGTTTGAGTTGTAAATCGTAGAACTGTCCATTAGTTTACAGGCGATCGATATTTCTGTGAAATGGGCTGAACGAACGCTTACTGCGCATAGGCAATGACAAACAATTACCTGATTTAAAAGAAAAATAACTTTTCAAGAATGCAAAAGGCTAGGTTTCGATTCATGTTTAAAGAATTAGAAAAACGCTATTTCAATGAATTAACTAAAAAGATACTTCCTTTCTGGGAAAATTACGCAATCGACGAAAGCGGTGCCATAAACAATTGTATTAGTGAGAACGGAGTGGTTCTTAGTCGTGATCGCTATTATTGGTGTGAAGGACGCGCCCTTTGGACTTTTGCTGCGGTTTATAATTATATTGAAAAAGACGAAAAGTGGCTGACAATAGCGACCAATCTTTTTAATTATATATGTCAGAATGCTTTCGACAAAAATGGCGACTGTTTTTACCTTACCGATGCTGACGGAAAAGTGAAAACCGGCCCCCTAAGCATTCATTCTGATGCATTTGTTCTTTACGGTGTAAGTGAATACTATCGTGCAACCAAAAGCAAAAAAGCAAAAGATTTAATTCTACAAATTTACAAAAACACCGCCGCCAGACTAGCAAAACCGGGTTCCATTGGGACCTATCCTTTTAACACGCCAGACGGCCTTCGTGCTCATAGTGTACATATGATTTTTGCCCACCTATATTATTGGACAGGAGTTTATATTGGCGATGAGAAAATAAAACAACATGGCTTAAAACTGGCGAAAGAGCTTTTCATTTTGTTTTATAACGGGCAGAAAGACGCGCTTATGGAATTCTGTGTATTCGATCATGAAAAAGCAAAACAACATCGCGAATATCTTGATATATACAATTTTGGGCATGGTATTGAAGCAATGTGGTTCCTTATGGATATTAGCAACAACGAAAAAGATTTTTCAATGCTAGACATGATTCTGCGAATTTTGCGGCAGAACCTTGAGCGTGGATGGGATCAAAAATACGGTGGAATTTTTCTGCAGGCAAAAATGCACGACCTTGAAATAGATTATTCTGAATGTCCAGACAAAAAGCCATCATGGTCTCACAATGAGGCTATGATTGCGGTTCTCTACGCATATCGTTTAACAGGTGACGAATACTGGCTCAAATGGCATAAAAAGCTGGATGAATTTACATTCCGGGTTTTTCCAAACAAAGGGCTGGAGTGGTCAAACTGGCTGAATCGCGCTTGTACACAGCCCATTCAAGCGCAAGACAATCTCAACGTAAAATGTATTTTTCACACTTCAAGAGCTTTAATCAAGCAAATATTAATTTTACGAGATTTAGACCTTTTAAAAAATAATTAATTTTATAGCGGAGTACAAGAATGAGTTTTCCCAAGGCATCCGTTTTCAAAACAATTAAGCTTGAACAAGATATCTTGCAGGCCTTCGATTCATCTGGTAAAAGCCAGCGAGTCATCATTGAATGCCCAGAAGCTGTTCCAGGCATTGAGTTTGATGAACCGGTACAAGTTCATTATGAGCGTACCGTTGTTGCATCCGATTTCTTTGGCACTCAACTAGCTGAAGGGACTATTTTAGCACAGCATAATTGCTGGTTCAGGCCGGTTAAAACTCCAGTCAAGGCTCATTTAGTTCTAGCACAGGTTGCCGGCTATCGTAAGGCCATTTTCGGTCTACCTGAAAAGAATTATCCCGTTTTGTTTCAGCACCCACAATATCCCCATGTAATGATTGCAACCATGCCGATAAGTTCTTTCATAGAAGCACGCTATACCCCGCTGGCTGATTGGAAAACAGTAGCGGGACGCTTGAAAGCATGGCTCAAAAATGCGGATGGTGTTGAAGTCGTAAAATGTCATCCAGCTGTACATCCAGCTTTTAGCGCGGATGTAAAACTTGACAGTGATGTGGAATTAAAAGCCCTAAATGCTAATATAGAGTGGTTCAATAATCAGATTTTTTTCGAACATGTCGGCAAAATTGGGGTTTTTGAAGGATATACATCCGGAATTGAGCCGAACGGTCGGCAGTTTTTACGTCCTAAAACCCGCGGGGACTGTTCCGGTGAAGCTACGATGATGCCGGCCTTTGACTGGGCTCTTGCCAAAAATTATGCCGCACGAAAAATGACAGACCGTATTATGGATAATCTTTTTCATGGCGAACTGGCCGACAATGACCCGAAAAGCCCGACCTACGGCGGTTTGCGGTTTTATGAAAATATTTCTGCCTATTACAGCGAAGGACGCGCACCAATAGCGTGTATATTGGCTTCTGAGTTAACTGAAAATTATAATTATACAAAAAATATTATTCGCAATTTACTGTCATTATTGCGAACGACTGGCCGTCTCGGGTTTCGCCGGGGCAGACTGGATAATCCGGCTTCTTTCGAAAATGGTAAAACCTGGAAAGATTACCAAAATGAGGATTTTATCGAATACCGTCCGCATTATCAGGGATATATGTGGGCGGCTTTTCTCCAAGCTTATGTTTTAACCGGACATCAGGAATTTTTTGATAAGGCGAAAAATGCGATCGCCATGACCATGAAAATATTTCCTAATTTAGTCTGGACCAACGGCATAACTCAGGAATACGCCCGTTTACTGTTACCGCTTGCCTTCCTGGTAGAAATAGAAGATACCGAAGAACATCGTTCATGGTTGCGCAAGGTCGCTGAAGCTCTACTT
>JBAYAV010000435.1:0-2711 GCA_041669565.1 Lentisphaeria bacterium | reverse complement strand
TGATTTTAGCGTGCGGTTTGTAAAAGAGCGGACGTTTAAGCACCCGTAGGCTTTGTCCGACTTATGAAAGGATAATGCCTGGGGCTTCCATTACGAAAAGAGAAGCCCTCCTTTGGAAGCGTTTGTAACTGTTCACGCAGCAGTCTTTTGCCCGTCAAATTGAAAGAAAGCCCTGCTATAAAAAAAGCCCTGATCAATGATCAGGGCTTTTTTTGTAGATTTTCTTATTCTTATAAATTATCGAGCGTAGTACTCAATAACTTTAATAATAGCACAATCGACGCTGATTTCTTCTGGCAGTGGTTCACGTGAAACCGTGACTTTGCATTCTGCTGCATCTTTTTCCAAATAGGGCGGAATAACCGTATCAACAGATTTTGAAATCTCTGCGATCATCGGAGAACGCTGAGCATTAATGCTGATAACCTGACCAGGAGCTAAACGATAACTTGCGCGATCAACAATCTTACCGTCTACTAAAATATGACGATGAGATACGGCCTGACGTGCAGCAAAAATCGTTTTGCATAAACCACTGCGGTATACAAGACTTACTAAACGCATTTCTAGGAAACGCAACAATTTATCAGCGGTATTACCATCACCCTTTTGAGCCTGTTTGTAAATAAAACGAAGCTGATGTTCTGTTAAATTGTAAAAGGTCCGCAATTTCTGCTTTTCTAATAACAACTCACCATAAGTGGATAATTTATTACGGCGTTTATTAGGACCATGCTGACCAGCAGGATAAGCTTTTGGGCTTGAAGTGGCTTCGCCGCCTTCACGCGTTTTAATGACATGACTGTTTGTTGGGCAATTTGCCATTCCCCAAATACAATGACCAATACGACGGCATAATGTGTGCTTTGCTTTGCCGTTTTTCTTTACGTTAGACATAATTATCCTTTTCTGTGTCTGCATTACCTAATTTTAACGAGCGCCGCCCAAAGAGAACGCCTATCTGCATCAATATCCTATGGATGTCAGACTCTGTACGAGTTTGAACCCCATACAGAAGGCAGCTGATTAAGTTGCAAGTCGCTTACTTTAACCTGTATTTACCAAAAAGCAAATAAAACGACTTCGCTCTGACGTAAAAAAGCCGTCCAATTTTTTTTGTAAAACTGGACGGCTTTGAGATGACATTATATAAACTGGCGGGGTCGACGAGAATCGAACTCGCAACCTTCGCCGTGACAGGGCGATGCTCTAACCAATTGCGCTACGACCCCAGCTTATAAAAAAGGTCTGAAAAAAACTTGAGATAAACTGGCGGGGTCGACGAGAATCGAACTCGCAACCTTCGCCGTGACAGGGCGATGCTCTAACCAATTGCGCTACGACCCCAGCTTGTCTGAAGTATTTTTCAAGAACTTACATAAAATAGCACTCTACCCCAAAAAATCAAGTCCGAGTATATGTTTTTATCAAAAAAATAAAATTCTATTTCAATAATTAAAAATTTCCTTTTCGTGGGCTTTTTGTCGGTGAAAACAAATTCTCTAAAATGGGAACTGTCCTGATGAGCTCCAATGCCAGAATTCAGATGCGTCTTGTTCAAATTTGCGGCAGAGTGAGATCAATGTCTTTGCCTTTTTTTGGCTAATGGGTTTCGTTGCATCAATGGTCTTGCATTCAAAACTCTATGAGTTTCTTCCCGACAACTGGCAGAAAGAAAATTCATATTATAAATGATCTTCATTCTGTCATTTTTCAATACACCTGTGCTAGCGGTAGTTTACAAGTTATTAATATGTTAGCAATCTAAGCTATTTGCTATTAAGTTGTTACAAAGAATTAAAACGATTGCCTAACTTATTTCATACTGCAAATTTTTCTTTGAGATTGAATACCCCCTCTATTTGTTCAGCTAGGCCTTCACATTGAGTGAATGACTTTACAGCATTGTTTTTGTCTGGTGTACCCAAAAATGTAGTTACGTGTTTAATTAGAACTTTCCCAACAGGTGAGACTATACAAAAAACAACATATTTACCCACGGTAAGCGGTTAATTTAGAGTTTCATGGCAATTTTCTTCACAATTCCCTTCAGTATTTCATCATCCAGGTGTTGTTTTAGCAACAAATCATCGACATTTTGCTTGTTTGTACACTTGAATATAGTCTAATATATGATATATTTAGACTATACAAAAAGGAGTACATTATGCCAATACCGCAAGAAATACTTTCGTTAAAGAGGCCTGTCAACACGGTTGTGATCGCCTATGGAAAAGGAAAGAGGTTGTTCGCTGTAAGACAGCGGATCGGATGTAAAAATATCGGAGGTCGACATATTCCAGTGATTGGGCCGACTATCGGGCATCTCGTGAATGGACAATATGTTCCGCTTTCATCCAATGCAATATATGATGTAGCGTTCTCCTGCGTTGATATGAAAGATTGGGCAGGAATCCTTTTTTCTGAAACGGTGTTTTCTGACATCCTTCAGGAACTGCAAGCAGTATATTCAGTTGAAGATTCCCTTAAAAAATCTACGCCATTTCAATGCTGCGTGTTTGCATGCCCGGAATAAAGGACTTTGAGCTAAAAGAGGCTTACGATGACAGTTTTCTGTCTGAACTACATTCCGGTATTGCGTTCTCAAAAAATACAGTTTCAAGTTTTTTGAACAACCTTGGCAAAGCCTGCTCAAAGATAACGCTTTTTATGAGAAATCGCACGGCAAAAGTCGGCATGGACCATCATCT
>JBAYAV010000434.1:0-2712 GCA_041669565.1 Lentisphaeria bacterium | reverse complement strand
TTAACAATAAACTTACTGCCTTTTTCGGGCACACTTTTTATAATGAAATTTCCGCCCATTTTTTCGACAATACGTTTAGTAATTGAGAGTCCAAGACCACTTCCTTTATTGCCGCTTGTTTCCTGCATGCGGTTTACTTGAACATAGGGCTCCATAATTCTTTTACAATCTTCCGCAGAGATTCCGATTCCGGTATCGATAACGGCCAATTCCAGATCGATCGTTTCTTTCGAGTTTTGGGTATATTTTACGACGAGTTTAACCGAGCCTTTTTTGGTAAATTTCATTGCATTGCTCAGCAGATTAAAAAGAATTTGTCGTATTCGTGACGGGTCAATCAGCAAATACGGCATCTTGGGTATATCACTTGAAAGTTCGATATTATTTTTTTCAGAAGAGTATTTAAAGACGCTCACAACGTCCTTGCATAATCCAGACAGATCCGTATCCACAGGATTAATAATCATTCTATCGGATTCCAATTTTGACAAATCAAGAACATCATTAATCAGTTGCATCAGTGATTTACCGGCATAGTTAATAGAATTCAAATAGTCTTTCGTTGTATTTCGATCGAAGGTTGAATTAACCAGCAATTCAGTAAAGCCGAGAATTGCATTCAGTGGCGTCCGAATTTCATGACTGACCGAAGCAAAGAAAAAGCTCTTCGTTTTATTCACTTCTTTTGCAGCGTCCAAAGCGTCCTCTAATTTTTTACTTATGATTTCTCGTTCAAAAAAGACTTCAAAGAAATGTGCAAACGTCTCCAATAGTCTGATTTCCTCATCGTTTAAGGGATGTGGTGTCCCTTCAAAGGTTACACAAATATATCCCCATAAGCTAGAATTCACCAAAACGCGTGTCGCGTACATCGAGCGGATATTTGTTTTTTCAATTAGATCAAACCAGTATTTATCGTAAAATGACGAAGATATATTTTTTGTGTCCCGTAAAAAGATCGTCGTCTGGTAACGGAAACGCTCATACCAGTCTGATTTATCATCAAAGGGTTTTTCTTTTACATTTTCGAATATTTTCTTTCCGCCATTAATAGCCTCTTCCACATAGCAGGACACTCTTTTTTCAACCCCGCCGCTGTATTTAAACATCGCCACACGGGATACATTCAGATTAAAGCCGAGCACACGCATTGCATAGCCCAGGGCATCTTTCGTTTCATTTCCGCGCAACAGGATTACCAGCGCCTGTCTTATTGCGGATTGTCGAGCGATGAACTTATTATTGGCGGTTACATCAATAGCCGCTTTAACAATATAAATAAGATGTCCCATATTGTTAAACACTGGTTCCGTTATCATTTTATAATCACGGCCGTTATAATTAATATTTTTTTCAGCTTTACTTTCTTTCGCTATCATTCCATTGAGGGGCTGAAATTTCTCAGGTCTGAAGAATTCTGCGAACAGTTTATTATTTAGATTAGCCGTCATTCTTTCTTGCGGCACATTCAGTAAATTGCATGTTGCAGAATTAGCACGGAGTAAATTTCTTTCTCCGTCATAAAGGCAAATTGGGATATCAATCGTACTTAGAATCAGCTGTTGCTGTTCTTTTTTCTGATTCAAGATTTTTTGTTGTTCTTCTTTTACAACCATCGTAGAAACAATATCAGCGCAGAAGCTCATAATCTGTTGTTCCACATCTTTATATTCATGAAGCTGATGAAGGAAAAACAAGAAATAGCATCCCCATAATTTTTCTTTTGCAAAAATAGGTACTACCATAATATTTTGCGCTCTGAAATCTTTGTTTTTGTTTAGTTCCGCATACCATTTATTTTTTGATATGTTTTCATCACTAAAAACAATATTACTATAAATTTCAGCCATGCGGTTATCCCAAATATCATAAAATTTTTCAATATCGATATTGCAGATAGAATTTATTCCTGACGTGAGCCATTCATCTTCGAACCGGAGCATGCCATCTTTTCTGCATTTTGTTAAGAGAATCCGATCCGTCAAAAGTTTTTCCATCAGAATTTTAGAGATCGACGTAAATTTTGCCACGATTGTCGTATCTTCACCGACAGCACACAGTAGCTTATTCTTAATTTTTTCTGCTTCCAGTACATGTTTCTGATTTGTTATTTCTGAGCGTATTCCCACTAGCAAATGGCGTCTGCTCTGATCAACAAAGAGTTTTTTTACAATCAAGAAAACTCTTTTTAGCTTATTATTATCCGTAACGGTCTGTTCAAATGTTTCCGCGCCATCAAAATTTAAGATATGCTGATCTTTAACCGCAAATTCAGAAATATCTTTTGAGTTACTAAAAATTTCTGCGTCGGTTTTGCCAATAACGTCATGAATTTCAAGTTCGAGATATTCCGCAAAGGACTGATTGCAGGCCACATATCGAAAAGAATCATCCGCATTTTTAATGAAGAAATCGCAAGGAATTGTATCAATAACCATATCATTAAACTTCGTTTGATCATTATAATTCTGAAAATGCAGATAGAATTTTGTAATATTTTGAATAATACCATTCACATAAAGATTCATGTTCTCATCGTATTCCACATAAAGGCAGGCGCTATAATACAGAAAATCTTTGCCATCTTGAACGCGATAATACAATTTTTCAGAGTCTTTTCTCTTTTCCAGCAGATGTTTCCACTTTTGCATTGCATTGGGCAGATCTTCTTTATAGATCCACTGATCCACTTCATCAAGGCACCCGTGATGA
>JBAYAV010000433.1:0-2715 GCA_041669565.1 Lentisphaeria bacterium | reverse complement strand
TAACATTATCCTCATTATTAAATTATTATTCGTTGTTTGGGGAATTTCCCTTTTCTTTCTTATCTGGGGAGGATGCAATATCCTTCGATCTTTTTTCAACAAGAGAAAACGATCTCAACAATAAACTGTATCTCCAAAGAAGAATACCTTCACCGGCTAGATTCACTTTTGAAATTAACACAGAAGGCCTTCGGCAAACAGCAAACACACCAGTGTCTAATTAGTGTCTGCTGATTAAAGGTCAATTTTTGAGTCAAATGCAAGGATATTCCCTCATTGTGGGCTGAACGTCCTAAGGCTGGCGCTGCTATTCAGTTGTGGATATTGCATTACACGATTGGTCACCAATCAAGCTATAGTGTCGGAAAATCTGCAGAAATGGTACTTTTGAGAGCTTTCTGTACCATCTGAAAAATAGACAACAAAAAAAATCCCGATGGGGATTCCGAAGAGGTTGGCCACTAATACGGATAGTGCAATGCTCCCCAATGTCGTTTCCGATAGTTTCGTCGTTATCAGGGCGGCGCCGCAAGTGCGTTTCTCTCTACTGAAGAAGCGCTCAATCTCATTGCGGTCCACATCATTCTTGTGCTCGACTTTTCTTTCCTCTACATCGTCCTTGGCAGGGCGTCCCGGAGCGCGTCCGGACATTTGAATTCCGTTCACCTTGCAAAATTCACGGTTCTCCCTGGTACGGTAGATCTTGTCTACTAGCGCTCGTTGCGGATAATGACCGGTCCTATCCTTGTAGCGTTCTACAGCATCGCGAAACACACTGCACTCGTTATAAGGATTAAATGACAACTTCTCGAGTCTAGCGTGACCTTTCTCGTCGATGCTCACGTCGTATTTTGCTCCAAACTCCACTGGGGCCTTGACTTTACCGCGAACAATGGGGCGGATGTACGGTTGGCTGATACTGACGATCCTATCCGCCACACGGTGGGTTTTGTTGTCGAACATCTGTTTTTGCTGACAGTAAAGTGCGCTGATTGTCTCAAGATTCGCCATTGACTTCTGCCGTAATTTTCCGCCTTTGGCAAGATAAGCGCAAACAAAGTCGAGGTTGCGCTTTAGGGAGCACAACTGCTTTCGAATCAACGCTCTGATTTTTTTAGAAGAGCGCTTCTTCGACTTGGCCATGCTCAGGTAGGCAGCTCGCATCACACGCCTGTAGGTTCGCGGACGTCTACTCTCGTTGAATTGGGCGTGGAGGTCGTCTATCATCGCATCAGTCTTTTCACGGGCCTCATTCAGCAAGGAAAAGTCTTGGGGATACCTGATGCTAGATGGGGAACACGTAGCATCCAATATCATGGTCCCGATGTTGCAAGCGTCAGAAAACTTTTTTGCTTTTTTTGTCTTATGTTCACGAGTGGTTTCTGCCATCGAAAGAAATGTCTCGTTTAGCTTCACAAGCAGCTCTAGGTCTATACGCTTGCGAAACCCGACGAGGGTGGTGGCTGTAAATGGGCACTTTTTCGAAAAAGATTGGAGGCCAATGAAGTACTGGTAGTATGGGTTCTCGGCTATGGACTTTACGAGAGCACGGTCGCTTAGCCTCATGCGTTTTTGGATAATCAAAGCACCTAGCGCCTGACGAAGCGGGACTGCTGGATGTCCTTTACTGGATGGAAAGTTCTGCTTGTACTGCTTTTCAGCAGCAACCCAGTCGATGCGATCAGCGAGTACGCACCAATCGTTATCAAGGGAAAGTTCCATCCCGCATGACTGGTTGAAATCATTGAAGGTAATTTGATGGCTGGTTGTGAATTTGTACATGTTGTATAATACCAATGTGCATGGGAAAACAAAGATTTATGCTTTTTTATTTGCACATAATATAGCATAAAATTACATTTTTACAATTAATAATCAATAACTTATGATTTAATCAGCAGACACTAAATAGATCGTCGGAACGCAAAGGTTTTGTCTGCCCATTATTGATGCTGCGCAAAAACGAATTTCAGTAATTCGGGCTCTTTGGATGCTGATGTCCAAGAGTCATGACCTATGCCAGAATATTCGGTATAGCGGATTTTTGTGCCACCGGCTTTACGGATGGCAGTGACCATTTTTCTGGTTAAATCCGGTGAGACAGTCCTGTCTTCTGCTCCGTGAAATGCCCAAATCGGGAGGCTTGTTAATTTTGGCGCATAGGTGAGATCGGCTCCGCCGCAAATAGGAACTGCTGCTGCGAAACGTTCCGGGTTGCGGCAAATGGCATCCCAGGTACCAAATCCGCCCATCGATAGCCCCATGATATAAATACGTTTCGGATCTATCGGATACTTTTCGCAGAGCTTATCGATTAGTGCGTCCACGACAATGAGTGCATTCGATTTTTGAACAGGTATCCTATGACTGTTTTCATTCCAAGGAGCATTACACCATTGTTCGTTATCTGGACATTGTGGGCAACAGACAAAACACGGATATTTTTTACGAAGTTCAGGGCGAACAAAAAGATCCGCGAAATTTTTTGTTTGTTTTTGGTTATTGATTCCGCGTTCGCCGACGCCATGCAAAAAGAGTACCAGGGGGTATTTTTGTGTCGGCTGGATGAGCTCGGGTTCTAAAAAGCGATATGGTAATTGATAGCTTGGAAGGATAAAAAGTTTCGGCTGATATTGTTCTAAATCTGAAAGCTCTAAAGTGATTTGATTTTGTGCTGCCGACAGCGTTGCAAGCTTGCCCACGGGGAAGCTTATG
>JBAYAV010000432.1:0-2716 GCA_041669565.1 Lentisphaeria bacterium | reverse complement strand
GTGCAGGAACTCTTTTACGGCGGACTGTCGCCGGATATGCTTCGGGCGATACTTCGGAATCAAGATCCGGCGGCCGCCCAAACGAAAAAACGCAGTCCGAAGCCAGGAACGATTATCGTACGTATTTGGCATGGCGAAAGGTATGAGGTTACAATCCGTAACAATGGATACGAATACAATGGGTAAGCCTACGGTGGGGACACGTTTTAAATGGCTTTTTGTGTGCTATTTTTGTTTTTAGTAATTTAAACAAAAAGGTATAAAAATGGCTCGAAATAATGATCAATGGATTCAGATTTTTCAAAAACAACTCCTTAGCGGTCTATCTGAAACTGCTTTTTGCAAAAAGCATAATATTAATCCTTCAACTTTTTCATCTCGGAAATCTACCATGAAACAGAAAAATTTGTTTCCTATGTCTTCCAATCCACCTGAAAAGCAATTTATTGAATTGTCTCCCATAACTCAAATTAGCAATCAATCCTTACCGGATTTTAATATCGCAGTTGGTAACCTGACCATAGCTTTTGCTGAAGGGATGAACATGGAATCTTTTATCCAAATCCTCCAAGCGATCAAGGAGAATTCGCCATGCTGACAACTAATCAACAGATTTTTCTATATCGAAAACCGGTCGATTTACGCAAAAGTTTTGATGCTTTAGCTAGCTTGGTTAACTATCAACTTCAAGAAAATCCACTATCGGGAGCATTTTTTATTTTCCTAAACAAGTCGGCCAATCGCATTAAGATTTTGTATTGGGATCAAGACGGTTTTGCCATCTGGATGAAGCGACTCGAACGAGGTGTTTTTCCTGTTCCTATTAACTTAAATGAAGACAAAATTAGCATTGACCGCATCGCATTTCATGCCTTGCTTGATGGGGTGAAAATTATCAAAAAAACTCGCAGATTTGAGCTTAAAAAACTTTAATTTTCTTAGATTTATGCTATATTATTTATAGAGTAAATCAACACCAGAAAGTTAAAGTTTTATGTCAAATTGTGAATGCAAAACCGTAGAGAATTTAAAAGCGGAAGTATCACAATTACGCATTGAAAAACAACAGCTGGAAAATGAAAAAAATCAACTTGCGGCCGAAAAAGCCATGTTGCAAGAGCTGTTGAATCTTGAACAAGCGCGTAAGTTTTCGCCCAAAAGTGAGAGGTCTAATCCTAATCAGCTAGAACTTCCATTTGAGATGACCGAACTTCAGGATGCGGTAAAGGAGGAAGTCGCCATTACTCATGTGCCTGAGCATACTCGCAGCAAGAAAACACATCCCAATTTGAATGGTAGAGTCGAGATTCCGGAGTCATTGCCTCGTGAAGAGATTTATCTGGATATTCCTGAAGCAGAAAAAGTTGATAAAACTGGTGCACCATTACAGTTAATTGGCGAAGATATCACCGAACAGTTGGCCATTAAGCCGACTGAAGTTTTTGTTAAACGTTACCATCGCCCAAAATACGCCAGCAGTAATCGTCGCAGCGGCGAAGGAGTGAAGTCTCCGGAACTTCCGGCACACCCGCTGAATCGCTGTAAGGCCGATGTCTCGATGATTACCTGGCTTTTAGTTAATAAATACATCAACTATCTGCCGTTGTATCGACAACGTAAGATGTTGCAAAGTTATGGTATAGACATTGCCGAAAGCACCTTGAATAACTGGGCGAATCACACCGCAGAGGTCTTGCAGGAGCTGTGGAGTGAGCTTAAAAAAGAGATTTTCAAACAGGATTTCATAAATGCCGATGATACGCCGGTGGATGTACTTTTTCCTACCGAC
The DNA here is from genome assembly GCA_041669565.1 of Lentisphaeria bacterium. GTDB lineage: Bacteria > Verrucomicrobiota > Lentisphaeria > Oligosphaerales > Oligosphaeraceae > JBAYAV01. Next base: position 927 of record JBAYAV010000432.1, on the reverse strand, counting down.
AAGAGCAAAGCGAGTCGAAAAAAACGGCATATAGCAGAAGGGCGACTCTGGTGTTATCGGGCGACATCGGCCAAATTGGTGTGGTTTGATTTCTCGCAGAATTGGACCAATAAGTCACCACTTGAGCGACTGGACAAGTTCACAGGTTATGTCCAAAGCGACGGCTACAGTGGTTATCGCAATGCTGCGGCGAGGAGTGGATTTACACCGGTTGGGTGCTGGGCTCATGTGCGTCGAAAATTCATTGAGGCGAATGTAACGCCCAATAAAATAGCCCAAAAATATATTTTATGGATCAATATATTATATCGAATTGAGCACAAAATAGCCGAACTTAGTTCATGCGGAAATTATCCATCTGGAGAGCTATTGGAACTGCGAAAAAAACGAGCTGAACGTGTGATGAAAAAACTATTTAAGAGTGCCAAACAAGAGCAACTTCTGCCTAAAACGCCTTTAGGTCGAGCGTTAACTTATGTGATAAATCAGGAAAAGTGTCTAAAGAATTATGTTTTAGACCTGCGAATCACGCCCGATAACAATGCAGCCGAACGCGCGATTCGACCGGTAACAATAGCGCGGAAAAACTTTTTATTTGTGGGCAGTCCAGATGCCGGAATGAATACAGCGGTAATTTTCTCATTGGCAGAGAGTTGTCGAGCGAATGGCGTTGATTTTGGTGAATATTTAAATACAATTTTGCCGAAACTATCAAAGAACTTATCCGGCAGAGAACTCCAAGACTTATTGCCGCATAATTTTTCAAAATAATCCCCAAGAAAAATTCTTTTCCTTCTAACTTCCAGGTAGTGTCCGTAATTTTGCGCACATTTGTTTCTGATTGATTATGAAACGTTGTGCGTTACTCGCTTTATTACATTACACCACCTTCATAGAGTTTGCAAGTGTTCATATATTGCCTTGTGC
>JBAYAV010000431.1:0-2726 GCA_041669565.1 Lentisphaeria bacterium | reverse complement strand
GTGAATGCTTTTTGTGCCGCCAACCTCGTCACATACCTGAGGGTATGCTCCTCGTTGTCGGCCCCAAAATCAAATCACGATTTTTTCGGCAAATTGTCAAGTTAATTTTTTTACAGCCCCTTAGACTAAAATAATATTTTTAATTTTGGATTATTCTTATTTTAACAAATCAACATATATACTCTAAAGTATGATATAGCTAGTAAAAGTTTTTTATAAAAAAATATCCTCAATTATATTTATCTTCTGGTTATCCAAAATTTATTGACATCATTTCCGACCGCTTCTTTGGCAAGATATTTATAAAATGGATTATCTATGATATTGGAATAAGATGCGGCATGCCCATCCAAAAACGTTATATTGCAGATCCCATTTTGCACAGTTACACCTTTTCCGTGTGAACCATTCAAACGACCAGTTCCTGCATTATATCTAGGCCCTACCGTATAACTTCTGCGCCACCCACCATTAGTAAATGTGCTGCCCCAAACGGAATCTGCCAGCAAAACGTTGTAGGAAGGATACAAAGTTTCTGACGCTAAAAGCGGTTGCCCAATATCACCGACTACATTATAACTGTCTTTTTTACTATCGGAACCGTCGTCACCACCACTTCCTACACCCATATAGTTATATCCATAAGAGCAGTAACGCCAACAAGCAGCTCCATTGTCCGGTATTTTCCCATCCGTCTTAACTCTGCCTGCAATAGAATAGGGACTAGATGCAATACCGTAGTATGAATCACTACAACCAACAGAAGGACAATAGAATATAGCATAACTTTGAATATACCCTGAAGCGCAAAGAGTGTAGTTCCAAGTGCCTGAAAAGTTGACGGTTGGATGTGGATCTCTGTAACAAGGGTAACATCCATTACTATCCTCGACATAAAATGAAAATGTGGTTCCCAATTGTTTTAAATTCGAAATACAAGAAATCTGTTTCGCCTTCTCCTTCGCTGTACTCAAAGCCGGTAATAGCATGGAGGCAAGAATTGCAATAATCGCAATAACAACAAGTAATTCTATTAGCGTAAACAATACATTTTTTTTCGAGGTGTTCTTCATTTTATCTCTCTCCATAATTTAAGATTAGAAACTATCTCCGCTTTAAAAAGGGACTTTTGAAAATTAAATTTGTCATCGCTATTTCGTCATACCCTCCCCTCTCTTTGTTTATTTTGGGTAAGTCTTACAAAAAAAACATGAACCTTGCCGATTCCTTTTTAAATGAGTCTACAGATTGTGATCGTTTACAATTTTTACATTTAAAACTATATACTATAGGTTCTCCATTCAAAATACTCATTAAAGTATAACCCAAATCTGTAAAGTAAAAATTATTGCGTCATTTTCACGAATCCAGAAATTCTTATTTTGAAAAAAATGCCGTTTTTCCAGCCAACCACACTTGCAGTCGGACTGTATTGTTTTGAAAACACGCCTCTATAAGCTCCTTTGACCTTTTCCTGTTGCTTTCTTGAACAAGTGACACAAGTTCATGATAGAGATGCATTTTGTAACGTTTTGTGGCAATACTAACGAACATGGTTGTTGGTGTTTTTTGTATTTACTTCATTAATACAGGTACTATACATTCTTAAATGAAAACATCAACTATTTTCATGAAAAAAAAATGCAATTTGCAAATACACGCACAAAAAAAGGGGTGTGTTTCATTCTACAAACGGCCATGAAAAAGGACATATTCCCACACGCTATTCCACCGTGATCGGTGCTCTATTCCGTACTTTTAAAAACAGCTTTCTGCATTTATCGTGCGCGGGGTCAGTCCCATATTTTTTTCTCAAAACGCATTTATATCCTCACTGTAGCCGGTTGCACACATTAGACAAGTACCCCGAGCTTGTCGCAGATGATCTCTGCAAAACCAGGGCAAACCGAACTGCAATGCTTTCAGCTACTACATTTACGCTTGCTGAGGAGATCAGAGTACTCTGCACAAAGAAATTGCGGATCGAATTGGCCGCGATATACACCGCGGTTCTTTCAATCCCTTCACGCTGACGATAGTGTGTTTTTTCACTTCTCGCATCACTTTGAAACACACAACATTGTGTTTTTTGCAATTTTGTGGCACAAGAAGTTTTTTTGCAGAGCTTTTTCAATTTTGAGTCGGTCATACGGCCTCATTTGTGTCCTATTGTTCTTCTTTTTGTAAGTAAATTACGCTCTTCACAGAATGAAACACCCATAGAGTCCTTTATAAGAGTGAATGCACCCTACATGATTTGTAAAATGAAACGCCAAAAAAAAGGCGTATTTATTTTTTTCCCATTTACACAAATTTACATTTTTTCATGAAAATAGTTGATATTTTCATTTAATAATGTATAGTATTTAGCAATATCTCGTATTTAACAGTGTATAAAATTTTTCAAAAAAGCAGGAATATAGATGCCCAATATAGAAACAATTGCGAAAGAAGCAGATGTCTCAATTGCGACTGTTTCCAGAACCTTACGTAATCCAGATAATTTAAAAACAGATAAACAACGTCGGATTATAAATATTGCTAAAAAATTCAATTATGATTTCAATAAATGCAAGAAACGCATTTTATCACGAAAAACCAAGCAAATTATATTCCTGTCATTTTCCAAAACACTATCTTCCGAAACTTTTCATGCAAATAGCACCTATATGCCAATTATCAATAGTATCAATAAGGTAATTGGTAAAGAAGATTATAATCTTATT
>JBAYAV010000430.1:0-2760 GCA_041669565.1 Lentisphaeria bacterium | reverse complement strand
TGGGAAAATAGATACGCTTGCCTAATTCCGAAAGCATTTCATAGACAATCGGATTAACGGAACAGATCGTTTTATTTAAATCCAGCGCTAAAGGATTCATGGAAAAGGCTCCAAATTATTTATTATTTGATTAAAATTACCGAAAAAGTTATACTATAATACAGTTTTTCCCAAGGGCAGAAAAAAAACAGGAAAACACGAAAATTATACCTAAAAATTAAAAATCTGTTTTGCTTTTTTAAAAAAGTCTGCTAAGGAGCTGTAAAAAAATGAACTTGACAATTTGTCGAAAAATCGTGATTTGATTTTGGGGCCGACAACGAGGAGCATACCCTCAGGTATGTGACGAGGTTGCCGGCACAAAAAGCATTCACGAGAATCATGCAAATGTAAAGGTTCTTTCTGAACAGCCCCTAAATACTTCAAAGACAGCTCAGACTCCGAATCATATTTTCTACTTGGCCGGCATCCCTGTCGCCTACCCCATCTATTTTACTCAGCTCATCCGGTAAAAATGTAAACAGCGGCAACGGACCTTCAAGATCCTCCACGCGCTTTAACTCTACAAGAACGGCTCCATTGCGAACAAGCATTCCAGGCGGAAGCAACAACCCAGACTCTGCGGCCTCAACGGCACCCAACAATACATTTGGAGCATCCTGATGAAGTAATCGACAGACCGCAAACTCCCAAGCTTCCCGAATGGACTGACTTCCCGAAAAAGTCATATGCGGCCCAGATGCGTGATACTCCATCGATAACAAATCAGCCGCGGTATTGGCATAGCCATGCGGAAAAATCATCGGGCTAGCAAAATGCGCGCCCTTGGTTTTCAGCTGATCAAAAAAAGTCCAGGCAGACCTTACAGCACCATATTGGCTGATAACAGCGACCCCGGAATCCGAAACGATCGTATTTTCCGGCAGCAGTTTTGTTGCGCCTAATAAATAATGCGCGGCTTTATCAAGGTAGCCTTTTACATGACACAATTTATTTTTTATTGAAAATTCAGCAAGGGATGGCGTTTCTTCAGAGAGGACTGCCTTTGCTTTTGGGAGTTCTTCTCTTTTATTCGTGCAACACTGGCTTTCTTCGAGAATCCAGCTACACTGCACTACAGCAATTTGAACCGATTCAAAACTCATGTCTTTTATTTCCTCTTTAACCGTTCACTTGCCTCCTGCAGAATTTTTCGTTCTCGATTCGTTAAATTATTATAGCCTTCCAGAGAAATTTTATCAAGGATGCGATTTAATTCTGTCGAATCAAATTCAATTGGGGCACTATTTGAAGGATCTCCGCCGGGGAAGCTGCGCGGTGCGGTATGTTTTTGCGAGAACCACAACCCTCGCCAAAATTTTTGAATTGCAGTTACAATTTTTCGAAGCTGTGGCGATTTCATATGGCACCCCAGTCGGCGCATATAGATAAACCCGCCAAGCGCACCACCGAGGTGTGCTAAATGAGCAATTCCACTACCGGAATTAAAAGAAGCAAGAACTTCAATCGCACAATACACCCACACCAACGCCCACAATTTAACAGGCATCGGCGGAATAATCAACATAAATTGAGCATCGGGAAAAGCCATCGCAGAGGCAACCATCACGCCAAAAACAGCACCACTGGCACCAATACACGCAGCAAAAGCAGTCCAATTAAAACCAAGCCATAAAACAGCTCCGATCAATCCACTGCAAAAATAAAGGATACTAAAACGCTTCGCACCTAAAGGCTGTTCCAATAATTTTCCAAAAATATACAATGCATACATATTGAAAAAAATATGCCAAAAATTGGCATGAACAAACATATAGGTAAACAAACGCCATACTTGAAAATGCTGAATCCCCATGGGCGTTAATGCTAAAAAATGGCCTAATTGATTACCAGTATCGCCCGTAAAATGACAAAAAGCATAAACAATAACGTTCGCTATAATAATTTTTTTAATTATAGAATTATTCGGGTGCACTCGCGTATTATAACGTGTACGGAAATAATCTCTATCGTATATCGACATTGAAACTCCTTCGTTTCTAAAATTTAAATGAAATATTTCATAATATAAACCCTCTATCCGCAAAAACGATTACGGCACCTAAAAAAACGGGATTACGATTCCCTTTTTAACCCTTAATTGCGGCAAAAAAAACAGTTGCTCCTTGATAGATCTAAAATTCCAGCGGCGCACGGCCGGGCGTCGTTTTTGATTCCAAACATGCCGTTATTTTGGGGACGTATGTATATAAAATCAGCGATTTGCAAGAACGGGCGGAAAATATTCCGCCCCTACAATAATTCAAACATCGCATTTTTAGAAAATTTGCACGTAGCGGCGCACGGACGTGCGTCGTTTTTGATTCCAAACATCACGTTATTTTGGCGACGTATGTATATAAAAATCAGCGGCCGGGCAAGAACGGGCGGAAAATATTCCGCCCCTACAATAATTCAAACATCGCATTTTTAGAAAATTTGCACGTAGCGGCGCCTGCGCCTGCGGCTGCGGCGAATGATGAGTGATAAATGCTGAATGCTGAATTGAAAACAAAGAAAGAACCACATTATTTCAAATATTGGTTATTTTGGCGACGTATGTATCCTTCATTCAAACATCGCATTTTTAGAAAATTTGCACGTAGCCGCGCCTGCGCCTGCGGCTGCGGCGAATGATGAGTGATAAATGCTGAATGCTGAATTGAAAACAAAGAAAGAACCACATTATTTCAAATATTGGTTATTTTGGCGACGTATGTA
>JBAYAV010000429.1:0-2800 GCA_041669565.1 Lentisphaeria bacterium | reverse complement strand
GAAATCGTAGGGGCGACCCTTGTGGTCGCCCAATAAAATACGCCACGACCGAAAAAGGGCAACCACGAGGGTTGCCCCTACGGCGGGGAAAACGGTTGGTGATATGGTTGGGGCATTTGAATCAATTACCACCGTTGAATATATTCGTGGTGTAAAAAATAAAAATTGGAAACCATTTGACGGTAAATTATGGCAGCTTGTTTTATGAACCGTTATTCTTCATCAAAACAACCATATTCAGTCAAAATGTGTTTTCCAATCTCATGAAGCAGCTTAATAGATTCGCGCTTTAGAGACAACGGGACATTCATAAGTCTCGTTACTTTCTCGCCATGGTATTGCCATTCGCGTCGAAAATTTGGCCAGGCATAGCCCGTTCTGAGAATGTTACTTGCTTCGAAGGTAAAATTTCCCTGATATCCGCTGTCCAGCAAGCCCTGCATAACGGCGTCAATATTTGTCGTTCCCTGGAAAGGTGCAACATGGGAATCCATATCTCCGTAGTTATCAGCGATATGAACACCCCGAAGACGATTCCCCAGTTCCATAATACTCTTATATTGATCAACGCCCTGAACATTCGCATGACCAGTATCCCAACAGATCTGGAGTAACGGGTGATTAATATAATCCGCCAAATCCAGCATTTCGGCAGCCGTTGATGAAAAGTGCCGGATGTTTTCTCCCTGTGTTGGAGCATGTCGATCACAACTATTCTCAATCAGAACATAGACACCAGTTTTTTCCATCGTCGGAAATAGTTTTTCAAAAAAGTCCCGATTACGCTGTAAGTTCAGATGGCGATATTCTCTCGAGGGATAGCCCCCAATATCCTGCGGATGTACAATAATATTAGGAATACCCAGCCTTGCGCATGCTTCAATAGAGCGGATCGTTGCCCCGAGGAACACGTCAAATTCTTCGCCGGATCCATGCAAGTTTCCAGTGGGTGCGTGGGCTTGACTAAAATCTATATTTAACTCTGATGCTGCGTTTCCCCCGTCATCGGTCCATTTTTTCCAACGATCATCCAAAAAAGGCGACCCCGCAAAGATACACGTATAAAGATTAAGATCAAGCGAACGGAATCCGGTTCCTTCATAGAATCGAACAATCTCGGACAGCTCCCCAGAATATTTATCTAAATCAGCTGTTGTAGTTACCAATTTCATAAAAAACTTCCTTTTTGTTAAAGACATTATTTCAACTATAATAAAGGACTAGATGGCCCTTAAATCTCAAGCGTCCGTTTGAGATTCTCAACTTTTTTCTTATCGGGGGCCTTTTCATTTCGAACCTATTCTATGCTCCAGCTTTTCTTGTAGATTTCCGGAATATTCTATACCCGATAATACTATTCTTCATTTATATTTCATTTTCCTATTAATTCTTTTTCTAATTCTAACAGAACCTGCACAAGCTCTTCATGGATTTTTTTCAATGGCAGACGTCCCTGGATAATTGGAACTATTTGACCTTCATAGCCATCACTGCTTTGTTTATCTATAGCATAACCCAGATAATCATTCGTGAAAGACATCACCAAAGGAATTGGTGATTTTGCTGCTGCCTTTACATCATTTTTAATTGCCTGAAAGGTTTCAAAAGGCGATCCTAGTAACACAATCGGGCCAATCTTGAACCCCTGAATTTTAGTCTTTGGATAAGTTGATTTGTTATTTTTCAGCAAAGAAATTATTTGTCGATATGCAGCAATATAAACCATTTCCATTCTGACGGCATGATCTGAATCGGAGACATCCTGCTTATGCACAGCATCTTCTTTCTCTCTTAAAATCTTTTCCAGCTCACTGATTTCTAATTTTTTTTCGGTAAAACTTGTTGAAATAATTGCGGAATTAATTTCTTCGATTCCGATTGGTTTAGCTTGTTTCAGGCCCTCTCTCACGACATTGGCAAACCTGCTTGCAATCACATTAAGCGCCAATAAAGCTTCCTGTTCGGTTTTATGAACTACACAGGAATTTACATCACCCTGAGCGCCCTGAAGAAAAAGCCCGATTGAACCGGGAAATTCGCGTTCCAAATTATTTAACGCTACTCCCGGAAAATCCCCATGAATATAATGGCTTTGTGCGCAACATACGACCGGATGACAGCCGAAATAAGCCAGGAAGCCAATTATTTTGCCTTGACTTTCCACTTTGATTACGTGACAGGATGTGTCCGTAAGCTCCGGTTTTTCCGGTCTCCAATCATTGGACAAAACGTCTTCTAGCGACGAGGTTGCTTTTTCATACACCCGATTCTGGCCAATTCCTTCGCAAGGAACCTCGGAATGACTCAGTTTAGCCTCCTGAAGATTCTTTATTGCATCAATACATGCCTGCGCTATTTTATAAGGCAATATTTCCAAATAAGGAAAATCCATTTCTCCCCAGCCACTCATTTTTGATGTTGTTGGTCCACTATGCGTGTGGGTACAATGCACCATGACATCTTCTTCGACAAGTCCAGTTGCACTCTTAACCGTGGCTTTGACTTTTTCTATCATTGGTGCTTGCAAACCAAGCAAATCACAACTTACAATTACCTGTCTTTTTCCAGCCTGTTCAATGGCAAATGCTTTTGCCCACAAATCATCCCGTATCGCAATGGAATAACGGTGCAAAAACGGCCCAAACCCAGTCAGTTCCACTCCACACCTGGGAGTGATATCGATTTTAGCCAATCCAACTTTCATCTTGTTTATTGCTCCTCTGCAATTGATATCTACCTGTTTATGCCTTCAAATTAGATGACAATGATCACTGATCACAATCATAATTTTGATATTGAT
>JBAYAV010000428.1:0-2800 GCA_041669565.1 Lentisphaeria bacterium | reverse complement strand
TAACATTATCCTCATTATTAAATTATTATTCGTTGTTTGGGGAATTTCCCTTTTCTTTCTTATCTGGGGAGGATGCAATATCCTTCGATCTTTTTTCAACAAGAGAAAACGATCTCAACAATAGGCTGTATCACCAAAGAAGGATACGTTTACCAACCCGATTCATTTTTAAAATTATTACAGAAAACCTTCGGCAAACAGTAAACGCACCAATGGCCTAATTACAAAGTGCTATAATTCCCAAAAGCATCATAATGAGAGCCAGAATTTGCGGTAAGTTTCGCCTTTCTTTCAATATCACCATCGCATAAAATTCAAATCCAATAATGCAAGACGCCACCATAAGTGGAAAAGCAATCGCGCCTACGCCGGCATTTGCTAACAAATTCATGCCTGGATAAAGCAGAAAAATAGAAGAAAGAATGGAAAAGCCCTCAAGAACAAAGCAATAAATCCACATTAAACGACAGTGTATATTTTTACCGATGACGGAACAAACATTCCCTTTCAGCGTAAGAAAAGTCCCCACAACCGTTCCGGAAGCTAAACCGAACGCAACAAAAGCAGAACGCCACGTGCTTGAAATAGCTTCTGCATCTGGAAGATAAGACGGCAAATTACATAAAGCTTGCGTTAGTCCCGTCGCAAAAAAAGCAATAAAAGTCGGCCATTTCCAATTTCCATGCGATTTATTATCTTTTAAAAATCCAAGAATAAATAATGAAACAAGAATAAGCAATGCACCCGATAAATTTACCAGGGAGCACTTTGCTCCAAAAAATACAACACCAACAATAAACGGAAAAACAAACCCAGACTGTATCAGACTCCAAATAATGCCATTCGGGCCCTTTTCCATCGCCGCAGACATTTCAAACAACTGAACATAATTAACAATTCCACAAACAGAAAGAACACAGAATGTAATCCAAAAGGTTTTGGAAGCACACATGATCGGGAAGCCTTCGAATAGCCCCAATATTCCACAAACAATCATAGCAATTAAAGCACTGAAAAATAACATGACATTGATATTTACATTCTTTCTCGGTGCACTTCCCATAACAATGCCAGAAATTGTCCAACTAAGCCCAACAATGGCCATAAAAAATATGCCTTGCAAAATTTCCAAGAGTTCCCCCTTTTATAGAATCCGATATTCATTATATATAAATTCGTTTGTAAATTAGACCTGCGATAAAGGACAGTCGATCAAAGGTAACCATCTTTTCTTATTTTGCAATACAGAAAAATCATTATTTGTTAAAAAAAATCGTGAATCCTTTTTCACCACACGAATAACAACTGCAATTTCAATAATCTTTTGTTCTTTCTTAAAAAAAAACGCTTCTAAAACAATAGCCCAATATTTGTTTTTACATCTTAATTTTACAAAAAAAAGAAAAGACCTTGCAAACAACCTCATTTATCACTTGCAATTATGTCAACGATGACTTAGTTTTTAAAGAATACCATTAAACTCCATTTCATAAAGACGCCCTACTGGGTGTCTTTATGCGTTCGTTGCAAGATAATAGGATGTTCGATATACCAATAAAGGCATCCCCAATAAATTGCGCCCTTGCATTTTCTAAAAACAAGAGTGAAAACAAAAATCAAAATAGAGAAAAATTAAAATGCAATTAAACAAACACCACGCCGTCGCCATCCTTCGTTTTAGCTTTTTGCTTGTCTTAATTGGAGTTTTGATAACAATTGCACTCATGGTAACAGCATGGATTCTTTATCCCGGCGGATACGATTGGCTACATCGCGATTTAAGCACTCTAGGACGCTTCTTTACCGTCAATGGGCATGGCTTCCATAAAAACTACCAGATTTATAATTTTGCGCTACTCTTTTGGGGATTTTCCGGAGCCCTCTTTTGTGTTTGTCGCGCTGCATTGCTCTCCCGCCGAAAACAAATGCTCTTTTGGGCAATCATCGCTCTCTGCGTGGGAATCGGAACATGCACCATTGGCATTGTTCCGGCCGATGCGCCAAATATGTGGATTCACTGTCTTGGTGCAGCACTCGGTATCCTAACCCTAGGCATCGGAATTTTCAGTCTGGACAAAAAAGAAGAACCCGGCAAAAAATATTGGTGCGCAGTCGCGATTCTCATGATTATAGCCGAAATACTATTTCGAACCCTGCGCTTTCCCCATGGCTGCAAAGCGATTCTGCAAAAAACGCTGGTTCTTTATATCTTCGCCTATTTACTCGACCAGTCATGGCGATTACGCCGCGGTATAAAAACACACCAATATCAAATTGCGTGGAATAATTTCCCAACTCTGCAAAAATTTTCCGCCCAAACAGTCCTTCTTGGAACGATCGTTTCGCTGTTGTTTATTATAATAGCCATCCTCTGTTTCCCGGGCGGCTTTAACTGGCATCATCACTGGACAAGTCTTTTAGGGGATGTTTTTCTCACCAAGGAAATATCTAAAAAGGCGATCTATCCATACTATATGTTATACGATCTTGCGTTAACCTTTATGGGAATTTCCCTCGCCATATTTTGGTCTATCCGCGCCCGATATTACCCCAAAACGAGCACCGGAAAGATGGTGCTTCTTTTTGGAATTCTTTCGGGAATCAGCTTATGCGGAATTGGGATGGCGCCAATCAATACGATGGGCCTGCATCGCTGCTCTATTAATATTTTTATCATCAGCTTATGCGCCACTCTACTACTCGAATACCTTTCAGACCGCACCAAAAAACGCCGGTTGTTCTGGCTTGTTTTTATTCCAGCAACCGCCATCATCTTCCTTCTTCTCGGACATGAATATGG
>JBAYAV010000427.1:0-2806 GCA_041669565.1 Lentisphaeria bacterium | reverse complement strand
TTTATTATTTGCTTTGCCACATCGTAGCACGGAGCCGCTTTTGCCGCAAAAATAAATGTCCGCGGCTGAAAATCATAATCCGGATTCTTTAACAGGCGGTTATACACAATAATGATATACATCACCAAAAGTAACTGCCGTTTATATTCATGCAAACGCTTTACCTGGACATCGAATAGTGAGTCGACATCGACCTTTATTTTTTCTGTTTTGTAGATATAATCGGCTAAATTCTGCTTATTGGCCTTTTTGACCTGCAATAGGCTCTGCAAAAATTCTTTATCGTCAATATATTCTTCCAGTTTCCGCAATTGTCGCAAATCCACAATCCAGTCTTCGCCGATGCGGGAAGTAATTAACTGCGACAATCTCGGATTTGCCAACCGCAGCCAACGTCTCTGAGTAATCCCATTCGTTTTATTCTGAAAATGATCCGGCCATAACTCCGCGAAATTTTTAAACGTGACTTCCCGCAAAATATCAGAATGGATCTTTGCGACACCATTCACAACTTTACTGCCGATAATCGCAAGATTTGCCATTCGGATATATTGCTTACGCCCCTCTTCAAAAATACTCATAGCCTGCAAACGAATAATATCGCCTGGAAAATGAAGACTGACGTGCTCCAAAAAATGACTATTAATATCATAAATAATTTGCAAATGCCGCGGTAGCAATTTTCGAAATAACTCCACGGGCCATTTTTCCATCGCTTCCGGCAAAATAGTATGATTCGTATACCCAAAGCAAGAAGAAACTATTCCCCACGCCGTGTCATAATCCATTTTTTCTTCATCCATAAGGATTCGCATCAGTTCCGGAATCGCCAAGGTTGGGTGGGTATCATTCAACTGCATAAAAACCTTGTCCGGCAAATTCTCTAAATCGGAATTTTCAGTTTTGAAGCGACGAATAATATCATGTAAAGTACAAGCAACAAAAAAATACTGCTGACGTAAACGAAGCTCTTTCCCCTGCGCAATATTATCATTCGGATAAAGAACTTTCGTTAAATTCTCAGCCGTTACTTTATTATAAACAGCATCTAAATACGAACCCTCATTAAACTGCTGAAAACTAAATTCGTTATTCGCAACGGCAGACCACAGCCGCAAATTATTGATCGATTTCGCACCATAGCCCACAATCGGGATATCATACGGGATCCCACATACGTGCTCAGCCGGTATCCAAATCCAAGACTTTTTACCATTAATATCCAACTGACGACACTCCCCACCAAAACTCACATGCGCCGTATAAGCAGCACGCTTAACTTCCCACGGATAGCCATCCTTACGCCAATTGTCCGGTTCTTCAACCTGCATACCATTAACAATTTTCTGTTTAAAAATTCCATAATCATAGCGCAGTCCATAGCCCTGGCATGGCAGCTGCAGTGTGGCCATCGAATTCATAAAACAAGCCGCCAGTCGTCCAAGACCACCATTGCCTAACCCGGCGTCATGCTCAAATTCCTTCATTTCCGACCAGTTCATTTCCTGATCTTCCAACGCTTTTGCGCAAACGTCATCCATTTTCAAATTAATGGCGTTATTTCCCAGGAGGCGCCCAATCAAAAATTCCATCGAAAGATAGTACACCCGTTTTGTCTTTTTTAAATGGTATGCATCCTGAGTATCCATCCAGCGTCCCGCGATGCAATCTCTCAATGCAAGTGCAAAAGACATATAGCGTTCTTGTTTATTCAGTTTTAATTCACTGCAGGCAAGAGTATAACGCATATGATACAAATAACCATGATATAATTCATGCGCTTTCCGCATTAATTCAGATTGCTTGTCTTCTTTTTCTTGAGATTCAGCATTCTGATCCTGGTGAACTGTTTCCATCATAATCCCCTTTATAAAAAATCAGTCAAGACAACAGCTTCTGAGCTTCTTGTTGAATTTTTTTTAAGTGTTCCAACCCCAAAAGACTCTCGGCGTAAAGTTTGCTGATATTTTCTGTACCAGACGGCCGTACCGCAAACCACCCGTTTGCAGTCACCACTTTTATTCCACCCAGCGGCGCTTGATTTCCGGGTGCTTTTATAACGATATGTTCAATCTTCTCCCCCGCTAAAGTCTTCACTGCAATGGAGGATGGCTTCAACATTGAAATCTTCTTCTTTTGTTCCAAGGAACACGGACTATCCACCCGTGCATAGCAGGATTTACCAAATTCTGCTTCCATATCTGCATAATGTGCCGATGGCGTACGGCCTGTTTTTGCCGTGATTTCAGCGGCCAAAAGCGCCATAATAATACCATCTTTGTCCGTACTCCAAACCGTGCCATCTTTTCGTAAGAAGCTTGCTCCTGCACTTTCTTCGCCGCCAAAACCAAGCTCGCCCGTCAGCAGTCCGGGCACGAACCACTTAAACCCAACCGGCACTTCTACGAGCTTTCGGCCAAGACGCGCTGCCACACGGTCAATAATCGAGCTACTTACGGCGGTTTTTCCTACCGCAGAGTCTTTTCTCCAGCCGGTACGACTGCGAAATAAATAATCGATAGCCACCGACAAATAGTGATTCGGATTCATCAGACCGCCATCCGGTGTTACGATTCCATGTCGATCAAAATCCGGGTCATTTCCATAGGCAATATCATAATCATCCTTTAGACCGATTAAACCAGCCATAGCATACGGTGACGAACAGTCCATACGAATTTTACCATCGTGATCAAATCTCATAAAACGAAAATCGGGTTCCGGATGTCCATTCAGCAACGTTAAATCAATTCCGTAATATTCTGCAATCGGGACCCAATAATGCACCCCAGCGCCACCGAGAGCA
>JBAYAV010000426.1:0-2828 GCA_041669565.1 Lentisphaeria bacterium | reverse complement strand
CGCCGGGGTGTTCGCTCCCGAATTTACGATCCTGTTCGCCAAGGGAGATAAACAGGCGATGCTGGGGCAGATCAATGGATCCATAAAGCTTCTGGGCTGCTTCTCCTGCATTCCCATGGCGATACTCTTTGCCTATGGGGATACCTTTTATTCTTTATGGCTTCCGACGCAGAATGCGCGCTTGCTTCAGACGCTTTCCATATTGAATTGCTTCTCGTATGTGTTTGCGCTGCCTCTCGAAGGGCTGTGGAATATTTTCACGGCGATGAATAAAGTTAAAACGACATCGTTGTTTTTGTTTGCGAATTCCATAGTTTCCATCATTGCGCTTTTGATCGCCCTACGGTTTTCTAACGATATGGAAACCAAATTAATCATCGTCGCCGGACTTAGCACAATCCTTTCCATAATCCGGGCGCTTACATTCCTGCCTATGTATGGCGCGCATTGTCTCGGCTTGAGACTGACCGCTTTTTATCCGTCGATTTTCAAAAATGCAATGGCTGTCATCGCGGCGACAGCGTTTTCGTTCGGAGTCAAGGCTTTGCTCAATGGCGCATCCTGGGGCGCGCTGGTGCTGGAATGCTCTATTACGGGCATCGTCGCCTTTGGCTTTAGTTTCATGCTGGTCCTGAGCCGTGAAGACCGGTCGCACCTGCTGGATAAAATCAAAAATAAAATGGGGTTTGCAAAATGATACCGAAGAAAATTCATTTTTGCTGGCTTAGTAATGAAGCGTTTCCTAAAAAGAACAGAGAATGTATTAATTCTTGGAAAAAGTTTTTGCCAGAATATGAATTCATAAAATGGGATTTTAGTCGATTTCCATTACAGCAGAGCGATTGGGTCCGCGAGGCTTTTGAAAATAAGAAATATGCATTCGCTGCGGATTATATCCGGCTATTCGCTTTGTATAACGAAGGTGGCATATACCTTGATACGGATGTTGAAGTCAAAAAGTCTTATAATGACTTGCTAGATAGGCCATATTTTATGGGATGTGAGAGCACGCCTAATATTATCGAGGCAGCGACGATAGGCGTTGAGCCACATTCTGTATGGCTGAAAAACATACTCAAACATTATGAAGACAGGCATTTTGCTCATTTAGACGGATCATTTGATACGGAGCCGTTGCCTCAGATAATGCGGGATATCCTTCAAAAAAATTATGGCTTGAAATTCATTGATAAACCGTCAAATTTTAATCCGAGTGATTCAGCGATACAATTGCTGCCGGTAGAGTACTTCAGTCCCAAGCATTGGGACACTAAAGAACTTTATCCTACAAAAAATACATATAGCATACACCACTTTGCCGGTTCATGGTTGCCTCCGGAGCCGATGAAAGAAAGAATTAAAAAAGGTATTAGAAAAAGTGTAAGCCTATTATTAGGGCAAAATATTACGGATAAGCTTGTTCTGTTTTATAAAAAGATAAAGAGAACTTTTTGAAATTTATTTTACTTTATCAATAAGAGTGGAGATGATATGCTTCTTTTTAGAAAATTACAGGATCATTTTAAAAAGCCGCTAGAAAGATTTGTCAATTCTAGAATTGATAGCCCTATCGTGCCTATGCGGAAAATGATGAATACTCAGTTTTGTATTGAACAATCTCGCAAAATAAATGCACTGTCTTGCATGAAAGTATCTCGGCTTGTGAAAGTCCATTTTGTATTTCGTATGGGAGCACAAAATGCAGGAGATGATGCTTGTTGCCCGTATCAATACTTCTCTGATTTGTTTTCTGCTTATCATTGCTATTTCCACACTATTCCCGATGTCGATTATGCTTGTATTCAAAAAGGTGATATTGTAATTTGCGGTGGTGGTGGATTAATAGATCTATTTCCGGACTGGAATGCCTGTGTTGAGCGGCTTTATGAAATTACAGGCAATGTTATCATTTGGGGTGCAGGCCTAAATTCAGAGAAAAGAGAAGGAAAAATAATTCGCTCCTTGAATCTTTCAAACATGAGTTTGGTTGGCCTCCGTGATTTTGGACTACCATTTGATTTTGTTCCGTGCCCATCTTGTATGTTACCGGAACTGAGCTATAGCTATCCAAAATATAGAGAAATAGGGATTGTTCAACACGTGGCGTACCCAATAGATGATTTGAGTTATGAAAGGATAACAAATAACGTAGACATCTATACTATGCTTAATTTTATTGGCACTAGTGCTGTTATCGTAACAAATTCATATCATGCAATCTATTGGGCAACGCTTATGGGGAAAAAAGTTATTATTTATAATACATTTTCTACTAAATTTGATAACATAAGATGGAAACATCCATTGTATTCTGGAAATTTGAGTGAAGATATTTTAAAATGCGATGTATATAAAGATGTTTTAAACGATTGCCGGATGCGAAATTATGCTTTTGCTAAGAAAGTGAAAACTTATATAGATGGAATGTAAATTATAAATTTATAGCTTCAATGCTTTTACGGGATCAATATTTTGTACACGCAGCCGGGCTGCCCGACGCAGAACGGTTACATAGAATGGTTCAACGGATCATACCGGAGGGCCGTTCTGGATGCATACATTTTCAGGACCCTGGATGAAGTGAGGGAAGTCACGGACAGATGGATGATTATTACAACAACGAGAGACCGCATGATGCCCTGGGCGATGTCGCTCCGATGAAATATCGCTTGACAAGAACGGGGTGATTTGTGTATTTTGAACCAGTCCTAAAAAAGGTAACTTACAATTCGTTTTTCTATTTTAAGCATGGTATAACGCAAACGATAATGAGCATTTAAAATGACAAAGCGCATCGTTCTCATCTTCACTATCCCCCTCCTTATCTT
>JBAYAV010000425.1:0-2836 GCA_041669565.1 Lentisphaeria bacterium | reverse complement strand
ATTTCCGTTTATTCGAAAGAATTCAACTTGGAAGGATCAGCCCTCATCATTGGGAATGAAGCGAATGGCATTTCAGCCCCCGCTGTTGGCGATGCCGTAACCATTCCAATGCCGGGGCATGCAGAATCTTTAAATGCGGCACAAGCAGCAACCATTTTTTTATTCGAGGGCGTTCGTCGGAATATTCTAAAATAAAAATAGATACCGAAAGCCCTTTTTATATAATATTCAAAAATATAATCCGTTGATTATTCAGGCTTTTTTATTGTTTTAAATTCCGCGAAGAGCTCTTCCGGCGTTTTTCCAACGCATAGATATTTTTCCTGAGCTGGTGTTGTAAAGCCAATATCGACCGTATGCTTGACAAACTCCAGCAATAAATCATAATAGCCCTCGATATTAAGAACACCAATCGGCGTTTTAATTCCGCCGAGCGGAATTTTTCGTTGTGAAATTGCATCAAATAATTCATCAAGCGTCCCGAAACTGCCCGGCATCGCCACAATAGCATCCGCGCGACGAATCATCTCAGCTTTTCGTTCGGCCAGATTTTCCATTACGACACTTTCGGTCAACCCGGGATGAAGATATTTCATCGAAATATTTTTTGTAAAAACGCCAACTACTTTTCCGCCATTGCTTAAGACAACATCGGCTAACACCTTCATCATTCCCATTGCGGAACCACCGAAAACGAGCGTCATATCATTCTTGACCAAGAACTCGCCCAATTTTATAACGGCATTCGTATAAACAACGTCCTTCGGAATCCCGGAACCGAGATAAACGGCCACGCTGTGAATACCTGTATCGGGAGAAATCTTTTTTCTTTTTATCATTCAAAACACCTGCATTTCAGTTAAATATCCATTTTATAGAAACGTATATTATAATGGATGATCATCCATTTACAATTCCTCAGCAAGACTTAGGGGCTGTAAAAAAATTAACTTGACAATTTGCCGAAAAAATCGTGATTTGATTTTGGGGCCGACGACGAGGAGCATACCCTTAGGTATGTGACGAGGTTGGCGGCACAAAAAGCATTCACGAGAATTAGGCAAATGTAAAGGTTATTTCTGAACAGCCCCTTACAGCTATACTTCATTCTCAAAAGCTTAATTGGTAATTCAAAAATGAAGCATGCGTTCTAATACAGGGCCGTTAATATCAAACCAATCACCACTATTATACAGCCGATGACCCGCGACAAGATCACCTTTTCTTTAAAAACAAACACGCCCAATACCATACCAAGCGGGATACTCAACTGGCGAAATCCAGCGACGTAACTCACATTTGAAACACACTTCATGGCTGCCAAAACAAACATATAACAAAAGCAACTTATAATTCCAGCCATCGCTGGACGAAGCATGTTTTTTCCACGATATTTTTTAAAATCACGCCATCTTGAAAAAGCAATTAGAACCATCAACAGCCAGGGCAAAATAGCAATATTAATAAAAGCATTATAAATAATATTCGTTGGAACGGAAAAGACCTCCGTATCCAGCAATTGAATCGCTTCGCTGTCAATAATAGTATATCCGACCGTGCCAAACGAAGCCATTATAACACCAAGCATGACAGAACCGTGAAAAGAACGAAAATTCCATAACGGCACGTCCTTTGCCATCATTACGATACAACCACAGCCAATCAATACCATTCCGCTCACTGCGGCAAAAGACAAAGGCTTGCCGATTCCCAGAACAGAGCAAAAAAGCGGCACCAGCAAAACCGGAAGTGCCCGTATTAATGGATAAACCAAAGAAATATCACCATTACGATATCCCTGCGCCAGCCCCATATAATACATCGTTTCAAAAAATCCGGTGCCCGCCAAAAGCCACCAAAACTTTGCGGAAATGGACTTCATCGCTTGAAAATCCCACAAAAGAAAAGGCGTCAACACGATTACGGTTGCAAATGTTAAAACGAAGAAAAAAGCAGCACAAGGTTTTCCGCCTTTCGTCATCAGATTCCAGGTTACATGAAAAAAGATGGAAAACGTAATTAAAATGATTGCCGTAAGTGTCATGAGGTCTTTTCGTTCTTAAATGCTCGATCATACAAATGGATCTTACAATAAAAAATCCATTAAAAGAACCCTTTTTTATAAAAACAGGAGGACTCTCGGATCTCTTTTGCAAAAGATCAAAAAGCCCCCCTTTTTTCTGTCTTTTTTTTATTGTCCCAGCTGAAGCAAGACATCTTCAAGAAGACCGCAAGGCACAAGCTGTCGTTCTTTCTGATCCTGCCTTTTAAAGGAATCCCACCCCGTCCAAGCAGGCCATTTATCTTTTTGATAGAACGGCCCGAACGCATTTCGCCGATGTCCGAGGACCGTGATCTTAATTTGATTCAGACCTTTCTGTAGCGATTTCTGCACATCCAACTGATACGGCGGCCAGCCAATTGTCACTTCCGGCTGCTCATTAACCTGGATCACCAACGCACTGCCACGCCAAGACGGCAGCCGCAGCACTACCGGCTGCGCCGGTATCTCCGCAAGAGTCACTTCACGAATATAAGTCATATTACCGGCATAATTCGAAAAGCCCTGTTCACACCAGTCGCCTATTTTCAACATCTCCGGCATTTTTGTTATCGCATTTTTATCGACACCAAATTTACCAAGGATAAAAATCGTTTCCAGCCCCGGCTTAAGCTTGTTATATTTTCCATAGGCCACCAGCGTATTTTCGCCTTCCTGGAAGAGCTCTTTTGGAACAGACAAGCAGGATATAATTGGGTCGACCCAATATCCAACCGGCTTTTGCGTCAGCATCTGCCCATTCAAAGCAAGGCAGTAAAATTCTGGATGTTCAAT
>JBAYAV010000424.1:0-2843 GCA_041669565.1 Lentisphaeria bacterium | reverse complement strand
TGCTTTTTTGGAGGCTCGTCCAAATGGCAACAACGCACCAAGCATCTTCCCAGAAAGAGATTGTCAACCACTAGATGTAGTGGGTAAGAAAAATTGGTCACCCCAACTTTATACCCCAGTAAATTATAATACAATCACCCTTGAATTACAAGTATCGAAATGTTATATTATATATCGAAATGTTACATTTATTGATTTAAGGAGTCCATATTATGATATCTTTTACAAGAACTAATTTTATCTGTTTATTAAAATGTTACATTTATAGATTTAAGGAGTCCATATTATGATATCTTCTACAAAAGCTGATTTTATTCATTTATTAAAAAGAATAAGGGGGCTTTTACCCCTAAAAAACTTTTTTTGCGGAAAATCGCTACCGCATCCCGAGAATTCAGAGCTTGTCGAAGCCTATCCATTTGATGTATTTGACATTCCACTCTCTGGCAAAAAAGATATCGCTTTTGCACAAAACGAAAATTGTATTTCGCCGGTCCTTCTAAGCCCCGGAGATGTTCTTTTTTCCCCCGCCGGTGTTTGGAAAAAGCCACTATGGCGCAAAGAACACGAACTATGTTGTCTTATTTTCCGCAAAGACTACATACGAATGACTTACATCACCTTTATAAAGCCAACTATTCTTGGCATCCGCCCGACGGTGCGTGAGTTTTATCATTTAAAATCACCCGTCATGAAAAACATTATTCAACTCCTGCAAATCACCAAACAGGAATCGAAAAACCCAGAAGTCGGAAAAGCCCTCTTTGCAGCCCTTTTAGAAATCACGTTGAATCTGCTGGAGCAGGACTGCACTACACCGCCCGGGAAAGCTCAAAAAACATATTTGACACTCCATACATTTTTGGAAGAAAATTTTACCGACAGCACGCTGACCCGAGAAAAAACAGCCAAAATTTTTAAATTAAATCCGTCCTATATATCGAGGCTCTTTTTACGTTTTGGGGTGGGATTCAATGAGACCTTGCGCGAGCTTCGATTTGATTATGCCCAATGGCTATTACTCAATACAGACTTACTTACCGACGAAATCGTTGCGCGTTGCGGCTATTGCAGTAGCAATTCTTTTAGCATTACATTTAAAAAAATATTCGGCGTCCCCCCAGCCCGCTTCCGAATCCTAAATCAGCCTCATAAACTAAAAATCGTCTAATACCAACACTATTTTTTTAACACACCAAGAAGTTCCAAAAAGAGACGATCTCGCTTTGACGCTTTCTGGATTTACCGAAGTCATTTCAATGCAGTCAAACCAATCCATAATCGGCGCAAAGGAATGATTTTCGAGCCCTTTTTCCTCGTTGCCTTCGAACTTCTTTGATTTTTTTTGCTATAAAAAAAAGGGTCCAAGCGACAAATTGCACAAACGGCCTCTGACAAAACTCCAGCCTTAAAGAAATAGGTCAAACCACGATCTGGGAAATATACAAACCAATACGCTTCAGGATTTATGTTATAGTTCAGGATTAAGCAAAAAAATCAGCAAAATACGGTTTCGTGCCACATTACATCCTGCAAAATTCACAAAGGATGAGGAAGCGCAATAAATCCGTAATCACTTCATGCATTTACATATTTAAAGAATGCTTTTCTGAAATTTTCTGCCACCCTAATAGTGTCGGCAAATTAGAAATTAATTGGGAAAAATAGTGTCTTGCAAAAATTTCTAAAGGATCTAATTATTGGTTTGATGACGAGTTGAAAATGCCGCAATTTTTTTGCAGATAAATTGGATCAATCTCAATCATCTCTTTTACAAAAGTCGAATAATTTGGTTCGGACATCACAGAGTCCGAACCAACATTAGAGAGTCTGCCTTTGCCACCACGAAAGAATATACAATAACACAAAAAACAAAAACTAATTCCTAAAATTATTTTTGTTATATTTATTTTTTTGCTTAATTGAAAATTTTGATTGTCTTTAAGCGAAACGGACATTTCCAAAATCGCTTATGATGGCCCCAAGCATTGTGACATTACGAACAAAACGTCCATAAAGAAACAAGGTTTAATTCGGGGATTGTTGTATTTTTTTGAGAGCATCTATAGCTAATTTGTTTCCTTGCTCGGCGGCCTTCCGGATCCATTTAACAGCTTTGGATTTGTTTTTCTCAACGCCAGTACCATCGAAATAGCAAGCTCCTAAATAGAGCTGCGCTTTGGCATATCCTTGTTCGGCGGCCTTCCGGTACCACTCGACAGCTTTGGATTCGTTTTTCTCAATCCCAGCTCCAGAAAGATAAGCCTCTCCTAAATCGTACTGCGCTTCCGGCAATCCTTGCTCGGCAGCCTTTCTGAACCACTTGAAAGCTTCTGATTCGTTTTTCTCTACGCCAGTGCCTAAATCATAAGCTTTTCCTAAATAAAACTGCGCTTTCGGCAATCCTTGCTCGGCAGCCTTCCTATACCACTCGACAGCTTTTGATTCGTTTTTCTCAATCCCAGCACCAAAAAAATATGCATATCCTAAACAGAACTGCGCTTCCGCCAATCCTTGCTCGGCAGCCTTCCGGTACCACTCGACAGCTTTGGATTCGTTTTTCTCAACGCCAACACCAAAAAAATATGCATCTCCTAAATTGGACTGCGCAGTGGCATGTCCTTGCTCAGCAGCCTTCCGGTACCACTCGACAGCTTTTGATTTGTTTTTCTCAACGCTAATGCCAAAATCATAAGCGTTTCCTAAATAGAACTGCGCTTCCGCCAATCCTTGCTCAGCCGCCTTCCGGTACCACTCGACAGCTTTTGATTTGTTTTTCTCAACGCTAATGCCAAAATCATAAGCGTTTCCTAAATAGAACTGCGCTTCCGCCAATCCTTGCT
>JBAYAV010000423.1:0-2850 GCA_041669565.1 Lentisphaeria bacterium | reverse complement strand
TTTTGGATAACACATGAGATATTTCACTTTGAGGGATATTATTAATATTGTGCAGAAAAAATAGCCTTTTTTTGTTTATTGTAAAAGCGGAATATTTTCCGCCCGTTCTTGCACGACTGCTGATTTTTATATACACACGTCCCCATTACAACGGCATGTTTGGAATCAAAAACGACGCACGGCCGTGCGCCGCTACGAGCAAATCTTCAAAATAACGTGATATCTTGATTATAAAAAATCTCCAAAGCATAGCAGTAATGGACGATCAAATAAAGGTAAGTTTCGACACATTACAATAGACCCGTCGGGATCTTCCTCAGGGAAAGCAATGTCTTTCCACAAACCATCATCGGGATCTTCTACCCATTTTGGATTTTCCAATATATCTTCTGAATTCAATTCATAGATAACCCCGTCTATCATGTCCACCAGACAGACGTTACCTCTGGGAACAGAGCTTATCTTTATAGTAATGCAACCTTCAAACGTTTCTCGCAGAGTGTTGCCTTTTTTCCAATAGACCAGCCCTGCAGATCCATTGGGCTTCCGGAACCCCTGATAATAACAGTCTTGAAGAGTTTCGCCCCGATAACAACTGCCGTAACGCGGAGTCAGACTTTCAATCGACTCAACAGGAATGTCTTCAACAGAAAATTCTTCACGAAAAATAGAAGCGATAACCTGTAACGACCGATAAGACAATTTTGGAGTATAATTTCCTGTTGAAAATCCGTTTTCATCAAAATCTGCAGCAAGGACGCCGAAATAGCCGTAATCCAGATAGCTTGCTTTATCTCCGACCTTCCCATTTAAAGCTTCAATCATGTCCATACTAGAAAAATAGGATGAGAACATCACATCATGTCCAAGTTGTGAAATTATATGACGAGAAAGTGATTTTGCTTGTTTTTCTGGAGTCCATGCCTGTCCGGCAAGCGCCCCACATCCGTCATGGCGTGACTGGCAGCCACTTTCACCCTGAATAAGTTTCAGTTCGGGATTATACATTTTAATCATTGCTTTCAGGTTGCGGATCCGCACTTCGTCTAAACTTTCGTCTGCCGAATAAATATGAAAGCTGATTGCATCGCAAGTTTTTGCCATCCCTGTTTCAAAAGCATTTTTAAGGAAAGTAACGCAGCTACTAGCAAATGCGCCACCAATTACTTTTGCTTTTTCTGAACCAGCCCGTATAGCAGAAGATGTATCCTTGGCAAATTCGCCATATTCTTTTGCATTGTTCATATAATTCCAACTAAATGCACAATCCGGTTCGTTCCATATCTCCCACCATGTCACCTTATCCTTAAAATGGTGGACGACCTCTTTTACATAATTATGCCAAGCGGAACGCTGTTCTTTCGTTTTGATCGGAGGGCATCCAACGCCGCCAAAACGTTTTGCTGCAGTTTCATCATAAAGTTCGTTTCCGTAGCAGAGGCATACCCATGGGACCAGGCCGCGTTTAAGCAAATTATCAACAATCAGCTCAAGCCATTCAAAATGATATATTCCTTTTTCTGTTTCCGTACGCTGCCAGCCAGATTGGATACGCACCCATTTAACACCAAGTGCAGCAACTTTATCGTAAGCTTTTTCAGGATCGAAAACAGCACGATCCAACTTTTCAAAACCGATACCGACACGAGAAAAGGCTATTTCCGATGATGAGAAAGCCTTGATATCGCCTCTTTTTTTTAGATTTGTAATCATTTTTTTTATTTCTCTTATTTATAAAATAGTAAAAATTTTCAGGTTCGGTTTTATCTAAAGCCCAACCGAATAATTCTTCCCGTTCCCATTAGACTTCTTTTGCGTTTTGTAGTAATATGTCAAACATAAATTCCGTATGTATTATATCCTGAAAATCGTCTAAAACAAACACGAAACGCATCATTTTTCTAAAATGTACACAAAAAAAAACGCACCGTTTTTTTGCATTCAATCTTGCAAACAGCTCCATGTGCGTTTTGTTTTTTATATGTTATCTCAAGTAACGAAGGAGATCTCTTAAAAAACGGCGTATTACAGCGTTACATGCATCTCAAGCTTAGAGACACAATAAAAATCCGCTCTTTCTAACTTTTTGGACTATAATGCTACTTTTTGATTTTTTTCTTATGGTTAAGAACTTGTTCACGTAGTAAATTATAGAAATTTCTTAGTCCAATTATATTCAACACCATTTCAAGACACCTTCCAACAAGTAAAAACAATGCTTAATGAAACCTATTTTGATTCTTGTTTGAATATAAAAAATATTAACTTGAGCTTTTCCTTATCTCTTTAACACAAAACAGCAAATAAAATGAGTAAAAAAATATACGTTGCAGGCCAATACTTTTTGAACAACGATTTAAATCCAGATGAAGTCCGAAAGCAAGTTCGTGAAATTGCTTCTGCTGGATATGAGGCTATTTATGGGCACGCTCGGCATGGTCTGAAAACGCCGTACTTTTCGGAAGAATGGTGGAAAATAATTAAAATAATTATTGATGAATGCCGCGCAAATGGAATGAAATTTGCTATTTGGGATGAGGATTATTTTCCATCCGCAATTGCCGGAGACCGTATTATTTGGAATCACCCGGAACTGGCAGCACAAAACATCGAATTTACCATTGTCGAAGTTAAAGCCACGGATGCGCCCATAAAACTTCCGTTATTAAACGCCGCGTTACTTAAATGCTTCGCCTTTCCAAAACGGAAATCCGGCTTCGGAAAGCCGATCGATATCACTAAAAACTGCGGCACAATCCGAACCCAATGGGCAGATCGAATCGTTAGCGAAAGTGCTTATTCATACACCAGTAAAATAGGAATGCCGCATTGGCGAACAAGTATGCTGCC
>JBAYAV010000422.1:0-2862 GCA_041669565.1 Lentisphaeria bacterium | reverse complement strand
CCTGATACTGCCGACACTTGGATTGGTGCCTGTTTTTTTGCAAAGAACGTAATGAAGTTCCTCAGGGAATTTCTTTGTCTCTTTTTTAAAAATTCAGCTCTGACGGATCTCAAAAAGACAAAATTTGACAGAATCAACATTTTTCCACAACATTCCACAATTTACTACATAACTACACTGCAAATAAATTAGCAGACCATAAGTAGTTGAAACAGAATGGCTGACGCGTAGTTTTTTGACAAAAGAAAATTCAGCAAAAAGGCGCATTTTTGACTGAAAAAATCCGAGTATGTTTGAAGAATATTGAATGGGAAAGGCTTCTCCACAGGAATCGGATGACTTTAGACGTGAAGTCTGGTTCTTACGCTGGTCTGCGTGCAGACTTGAAGGGGCGGTGATGAATGTTAGTGCTTGCGAGATAAATATTCCAAAGCTGCCTTCATGGCCAAATCTTCATTCTGAACAAAATAAGATTGGTAGGTCTCGGTAATGGGAATGTCCGGCTTCAAACCAATGCCTACAAATTCGGTCCCATCGGAACAAATATCCCACTTTGAGCAGATGTTGGTATAGCAAACATCCGGAATCAGTTCCATACGAACGCCATTACCCGTACTTCCACCTGTAGGAACACCAACAATGACGCCACGTTTCATTCCTTTGAAAACACTCGTGAAATCCTCAGCTGCGCTAAACGTACCGTTGTCAACAAGCAGGACAATAGGATTCAAATAATGCTCCATACCGTTTATGGGCGACATGTTTTCTGATGGTTTTGAATACATATCCTGTGGAATTCCCCAAGAAGTAAATGCAGCATTGTATTGTCTTGTTCTCCAGGAATCGGTTTTGATGCTGTTGTTGAAAAAATGACGTAAAATGAAATCGCCGTTTTCTGAATTTCCTCCTTCATTATCACGTATGTCGATAATCAGAGATTTGGTTTTTAGGATTTGTGGTTACAAATCGGAAAAAAGTGTTTGCATCTGGCTATTATTGAACGTGCTGATGTGTAAATATCCGATATGTCCCTTGAGCACTTTCCATTCGTAAGTTGGTTTGTCTTGTTGCAAATCCAAAAGAGGTTCGCCGCTTTTATAATTGATTACAAGACCTTTGCTAAAAGAATATTTTGTAATTGTTCCTTCTGGCAATGAAGTCAGATTGCTGTTGTAATAAAGTAGGTGGTTAGTCCATTGTGGAGTGGAAGAAGACAAATAGGGTATGATATTTTTTTCGGCATAAGCTTTGACAGACTCATTATTGATGGAAAGCAATTCCATTCCTCTGCGCAATCCTTGAGCTTTTAAATTCGAACTCCAAATCTTGTCAACATAAACTTTTCCATCAAAACATTTGAAGGTGAGAGGGGCCGTATAATTATCATCATTGCCCCATACGACGGTGTGACCATCATGCACCATTGCAGCCATTTTCTGAAGAATTTGAACAGCTTCTCTATCTGATTGGGCATTTTCAATCATTGGCAGTGTAGCAGCATAAACGCTGTCCCAATTTAATTTTACCCGATTCATGAACACAAAGTTTTGTTTGATGCCGGACCAGAGTCTGGCAAGGCCAAGTGCATATCTCGTCTTTTTGTCAAACTTAGTCCAAAGACTTTTTTCCTCGTTTTGTAAGGGTCCGGCATAGTGATTAAGGGTCGGCCATTGACTCGGAATGCACAATTCGTTATCGGCCATGGCATAAAGGAAATAGAGCGAGTCATTTTCGTAGCGATAGCCGAAGAATATTTTGTCTTGGAACGTTGTTGCTGCATCTTGATGCTCCAAAATGACGTGTTGCTGTTTGCTGTAACTTTCAAATACGTGATGAATTTTCATTACACTGGCAGCATCGTAATGTCCAATAGCAATGCGTTTGCCGTGTGTCAAACCGTGTCCTTTGTTTCGTAACCATTCAAAGGAGCTGACTTGTTTACTGAAGGAACCCGTATAGTCCACGTCCACAATTTTGGCTCCTGGAATCTTTTGCAACTTGTTGAAAAGATTTATCAAGTCTGTTGGGCCTTTCTGCTTGGCCGAGAAGGTCGAAACACTCATGAGCAAGAATAGAAAAAGTAAATGAAATATGTTTTTTTTCATAAGGTATGAATTTAATGATGAATTATTTATTTCCTTAATTCCGCAGCGTTATTATTTGTAAATAGTGCAAGTGTTTGATAAACAAAAGTCTACAAACACTTGGCTATGTAAGAAAATTCACCTATCTTGTGTGCTACAAAAACAAACCAATATAGAAATCATCTGACATGGCAAAGATAGCTAAAATCTGAAAATATCACTCCTTATGGAGCATTTTTCACGTAATGGACACATTTTCCAAATTAGGGCGAAGCGTCAACTAGCAATTGCAAAATCGGGAAAAATGTTTGAAGATTTGTGCTTGGACAAGGAAAAATTAATTTGACCTGTGTCTCATTTTAATTTTATTTTGAATGATCGCAAATAAAGGTATTGGCCATACAAACTGTTCATGCCAATGAAAAATCTTTTGTAACCATAAAAGAATTGCACTCCCTGTGAAAAGCATAAAATAACAAGAGCTCGTTCTCAAATTTGATATGAAACCCAAAAGTTGGACCACAAACTTTCTCTATATCGTTTTGGATCGCACCTATAACGACCTTCTAAATTCACACCTTAACATCTTCGCCGTCTTTCTCATCTGGCAGTGAGACGCAGAATCTGACTTCCTTGCGATATATAAGGTTCGTGTAGGGGCCCTATAAGGTTTCTGAGTGAACCCTGTTTGTTCCAAGAAATGACAGTACAACTTGCTTCAAAATTTCTTTGTTACATTTCAAAATATGTTTGTTGCAGTTTTGACGAATGGCCTCAT
>JBAYAV010000421.1:0-2864 GCA_041669565.1 Lentisphaeria bacterium | reverse complement strand
TTCAAAATAACGTGATGTTTGAATTAAGGATAAAGACGTCGCCAAGACAACCGATGTTTGAAATAATGTGGTTCTTTCTTTGTTTTCAACTCATCATTCATCATTCATCATTTATCACTCGCCGCAGGCGCAGGCGCCGTGCGCCGCTACGAGAAAATCTTCAAATTTACCGTCAAGCTATGGGACAGCTGTGAACTATTTACCATATTTGTTCCTTCTAAAAACAAACCGCGGCATCTGCTTTATACCCTTCAAACGACAGGTCCTATCGTTGGAAAATTGCATCAAAGCATGGTATTTAACGCATTCGTGCATAAATAATTATAATTGCGCAAAAGTACCGATATACTTTTCTGATTTTATATTTTTTCGATCCAGCCGCTAGCGAGGACGGCCTTTTCTAAATAACAGACTGCCTGCTGCCCCAGGGTTGCCGCCATAACGGGAGAACAAAAATGCAGAATGGCATTCTTGTCATCCTGCATTTCCAAGACCGCCGGCACTTCCTTCATCCGATAACGGACCTGCACCTGGCAATCGATTTTCGTACCGGGACAAAGCTGCCGCGCACCGCAAACGACATCCCGTATATAAATTTTCGAAGACATCAAATCCTCATTACGTCCCACAACAACCGTATTGTCATTCAGCCGTGATTCCAACACAAACCACGGACCGCCGCCCAAACCGAGCCCCCGGCGCTGGCCGCGCGTATACTGAAAAGCGCCCGTATGCTTTCCCAGCTTTTTCCCACACGAATCCACAATCCATCCTTCCACACAAAGATCCGGACGGCGTTCTTCAATAAAATTTGCAAAATGGCCATCCGGAATAAAACACAGATCCTGACTCTCCTTCTGCTTTTTAAATACCACATTCAGCGACTCTGCATACTTCTGAATTTCCGATTTTAATTTTTTGCCAAGCGGAAAAAGGACATTCGATAATTGTTTTTGAGTCAAACGCGCTAAAAAATAGCTTTGGTCCTTCATCGGATCAATACCGCGAATAAGCTCATAACGCCCAGACTCCGCATTCCACTGGATATCCGCATAATGCCCCGTTGCGATAAAATCACAGCCTGCCGCAGAAGCCGCATGAGACATGATCCCAAATTTTACTTTTTCATTGCAGCGAACGCATGGCGACGGCGTCCTGCCGCAGGCATAATCTTCCACAAAGGGCTCGATAATCCATTTTTCAAATTCGGCATTCGCCTGCAGGACAGTATGCGAAATACCAAGAGCCTTTGCGATGGCCTGCGCCGGTGCAACTGCTTCGGATACTTCCCCCTCGCCAGCAAAATCCAGTGTAAAAGCCCGGACTTCATAGCCCCGATCAAGCAAAAGCCGTGCGGCTACAAAGCTATCGATTCCACCGGACAAACCGATTCCCACTATTTTTTTAGAGCTCATCATCATTCTTTTTTCCACGGGTGCTGCGCAATTAGGAATCCGTTTTTTCAAAGAGTTTTTTCCAATAGAGGATATCTGTAGTACCGCTAATTCGGTCATACAGCATCACTTTTTGGGCATCTTTCCATGCAGGCAAACAACACCACCAATTTTTATCGACGTCGCATTCTTTTTGTTCATTATGAAAATGCCCCATAAAGATTCGGTGTGCGCCTTTTTGAAATTCGCGATGGCACCATTTTTTTACATGATCTAATGGAAAGCGAGGCACTCTTTTCCTATTTTTGAATTCCAGCGCCTGTTTTGCTTTTTTGGCAATTGCGGGTGCAAAAGGGCAGAGCAGCAAAATCCAGTACATCCACTCCCCCTTTAAAAACATTCGGAAGATTGCATTTTTCCATTTATTACATTGGACAACATCGCCGTGAACAAGACATTCACCCGAAGGCAACCGAAGCACCTCGGTTGCGCTATCGGAAAAACAATCCAAGTGTTTTCGAATGACAAAAAATTCATGATTTCCCTCCACGAACGTAATTTTTCGGCGTGGTTTCTCCGATTTACACCACTTCAAAAAGCGGAGCTGCACAGGAGTTTCAAAACGCTCCAGACCGAACCACAACTCCATCACATCGCCCAGGAAACATACATCGTAATTGCTTGAAGAAAAACAGTCCAGCATAGCAAAAAAATCTAAAACCGCCGGCGTTCCATCCAATACATGCGCATCCGCGATCAACACCGTTTTCCGTAAATTTTTTTTCATCATTATAAATAACATTCAAAATTAGTAACATAAAGTTATCCGTGTCGCCAAAAGTCCACGACCCGTCCTAAGGGGCTGTTCAGAAATAACCCTTCCATTTACCTGATTCTCATGAATTCTTTTTGTGCCACCAACCTCGTCACATACCTGAGGGTATGCTCCTCGTCGTCGGCTCCAAAATCAAATCACGATTTTTTCGGCAAATTTTCAAGTTCATTTTTTTACAGCTTCTAAGAATTGAATAAAAAATAAGAGCCCCGCGGCCCCTATTTTTTTATTCAATCAACCGGACTCCGCCATCCTTTTTTTTTCAGGATAACGCGTCGCCCTTAACAAATTGGCAAAAAGAATAATTCATTTTATCGTCATAATTACAACGCGTCCTCGTTCTCATCCTCATCCTCGTCTTCTATCCCATCACAGGACAAGCAAGGAACGCCATCATCTTGAAGAAGCATTTGTGACAGCACATTTTCGGTAAAATCTTTTTCTGTTTCGATTTTAGGAAGCCCGCAGATTCCCTGCCAATATTCGACATGTTCCACTTCTTCGCCCGCCGGTAAAATATCCAGCACCCCAAGCGTTTCCAATTCACAAAATTCGGAACAGCTATAGCTCTCAACCGAACAGCCGCCATCGGGATAATCACAGTCTCCGCCGGCTAAATTATCAAAATATTTAAT
>JBAYAV010000420.1:0-2871 GCA_041669565.1 Lentisphaeria bacterium | reverse complement strand
GGAATATCCAAGCTAGAATTAAGCGCAGTTCCTGGAGTCTCCGCGTCAAAAAGTGCCGCTAGATTGCGAATAGCATAGTATGATTTTTTGGGAGAATAATCGTCGCCATTTAACAATCCATGGTGACCAGGGACTACATTGGCGTGACTCGTGTGATATTTGTTGGGGGCCATGTCTGCCATTTGGAAAAAGGATGAAATTTCCAGATTCATTGCCAAGTCACCGACAAATCTGCGTAGCAACCATTTAGCTTGCTGCAATTCACTTCCTCGGCTCCAAGTTTGCAAAAAGTGCGGACGTGGAAATTGAGAACAGTAACCTACTTCTCCTTGCCAGATTGCAACCTTGTCACCACCGGTTTCATCCAGAAGTCGACGGAGCGAAGCAATTTCACGATCACTGTCGTTCTCGGGAAGCACTCGGTAAGGATGAATGCAAAAGAAGTCGATATACTTAGCAACTCCTTTTTTGATTAGTTGAACAGAATATTCATGAACAGCGTTGGTGACGCACACACCAATTCGAGCATTTGGTTGGATGCTGTGAATTGCTTCGGCGCTGATTCGGGTAAGCTCGATATAATCTTCGGGAGAGGCGTCTTTAGGATACCAAAATTCGTCAAGATTTGATTCATTCCAGATTTCGTAACAATCAACCCTGCCATTGAAGTGTTTTGTTAATTGGACTATATAATTAACCCAGGCTTGAAGGGTTTCATCCCCGAAATAAAGTGGCACCCATCCAACAGCGGCATCGCCGAAACATTCCGTCATGTAAAGTTTATTGCCGTAGCCTACATTAAACCATGGCTTGATGCCGCGACACAGCAAATTATCCACCACCTCATCCAGCCATTTGAAGTCATAATGGTTTTTTTCCCGCTCGCAACGATTCCATCCAGTCTGACACCGCGCATGCTTTATTCCAGTGGCCGCCAATGGGGTATAACACTTTTCCGGATCGAAGAGTTCCCGATCAAGGCATTCAAAGCCGATGCTAAGCGATGACTTTCCAATTTCACTCGAACTTCTAGGATTGATTACCCCAAGTTCTTCAAGCTTAACCATCTCATTATCAAAAATCATTTTTCACTTCCCTTATCAATTTGTAATTATTCAAATGAGGTAAATGCCCCAACTAGATTGTTTTTATTTACACTATTTATTGACAAAATCAATGTCTATATTTTTAATGTTTTTGTTTGCGATTCCATGGTTGACGGGAAGACGATCCGACCAGCTGAAAGGTTTTCTCCGATGATCCATGGTTATTCGTCTTTTCTTTTTTCAGCCATTATCATTCGAACTCAAATTTTTACACTAAGTTTTACATCAGTTTTAAGAGATTCCTCGTTCCAAACTCTGCGTTTAACTGATCGCATCAACGACGGATATAGTCTGTTCTATTTGAAGCGCAAGCATTTCTATTTCGGCAATCAGTTCTTTTTTGCGACTCTGGAATTTATCGAGTTCAATTGTCACGCCAAGGCAACCCACAAGTTTTTGGTCCTTAAAAATGCCAAAAGACAAAATGGCGATTGGATATTCTTCAAAAAAGAAAAAGTTATTTTTTTTGATACCTTCAAAGCACTTCAAACAATCGGTTTCTTGGGGAAAAAATCGTCTATAATCACCTAATTTTTCAGCAAATATTTGCTGCTGTTCATCGGGAGAAGCGTAAGCGCTGAAAAACATCCCTACGGCAGTTCCTAAAAAATCCCTATAACTTATTCGTTCCCAACGAATATTGAGTTTTTCGCTTTTGTTTTCGTGGCAAAGAATGAAATATTCTAAACCAACTCGTTCGCAAAGAGCAATTGAACACTGATTACAGTTCGCAAACTCTATAATTAGGGGTGCGGCAATTTTTAAAAGTGGGCTTTTGTAATAGGTATGCCAAGCCAGTGAATGCGCTTTGGGACCAATTGTATAACCAGCTTGTCGGGAAACTTGCCGTAAATATTTCAGCCGGACAAGTGTTTGGAGCAATCGCATAACCGTAGCTGGCGCAATTTGGCATGCTTCAGCAATTTCGGAGCAACGAACCGGACGAACTGTACTCTTTCGAGCGACTTCTTCATATACAGCAAAAGCTTTAGCGAGTACTTTTATCATTTGTAATTCCACATTGTAATATTTGATTCTAGGATGCGTTATTTTATTTTCTTATATAAGATATATCTTTTTTTTAAAAAGTCAAACAAAAAACTCATTTTTTCAGCCTTGCAGAATCAAATTTATCATTTTTAATCTGTTCTTTCTTCCAATTGCATTCTCAGAATTTTGACATAGATTACCTATTAGCCGTTCCTGTCCAGTTTTTCCACAACTTTATATATTTGTTCGCTGTGTTTTTGCTGACCGGTCGGTCCTTTTATTTTATCACTATGATATCAAGAATCTGTTTTTAGGGTAAATCCCAAACTTTTCATATCCTAAGGTAACTACAAGCATTGGGAGCGCACGTGCGAACTTTTGAATGTTATGATTTTACCGGAGGTGTGCCTAGCGATTAAGCGTTCCTAACAGTAACCGGCTGGAGTGGTCGCTTCAACGCAGCGGCAGTCAATTTTGTAGCAGGTGTAAGCAATGAAGGCACAACAGCTGCAAGCATATCCCTGGTTTTCTTTGGGATTTCGAGCTGCACAAAACTGCCATCCGGCATGCGCAGGCTTTGTATTTTTGCAGCCAGGTCAAGAGCCTTGTTGACTGTCATTTTTTTCAATAGGTCCGCTTTTCTAAGTCTTATTTCAATCGTCTTGTAAAGGATTACGGAGACAAAGGCGATAAAAATCCGCCCTTCGGTCGTATCATCGAGGAAGTTTCTCAGTCTGTCATTTCCCGTATTGTTTTTCAGTATGTCGAATATCTT
>JBAYAV010000419.1:0-2878 GCA_041669565.1 Lentisphaeria bacterium | reverse complement strand
TTCCGTTTTTCTTCCTTCCGTTCCTTTCCGTTGTAAAAAAAATTTCCACGCATCACCCTGCTTTCCTGTCTTTCCCCTTCCGTTCCCTTTTTAAAAAACATTGTATAACGAAGAAGAAAATTAGCAAACATAGTCTTGCGTAACAGAAAGCCCAAAAAAGGCTATTTAGTCAATAAGGCATGAACTTGCCTCATAATAATGAAAGAACTCTCAGGTAATTAAATGGACACCCTTTTTGTACATCGGGCGGTAGCCCGAAGTACAAAAAAAGTTGTTTCTCCGTCATCATTCCATTCAACACTCCAGTCTTACATTCAATCTTTTCCGTCCCCTTTCCGTTTTCTTCCTTCCGTTCCTTTCCGTTGTAAAAAAAATTCCCACGCATCGGTCTGTTCCCCGTTGTAAAAAAAATTTCCACGCATCGGTCTGTTCCCCGTTGTAAAAAAAATTCCCACGCATCGGTCTGTTCCCCGTTGTAGAAAAACAATTCTTTTTCCTAAAGATTGCAATTTTTAAAAAAGTCATTATTTTAAGAAAGTTGCAGTCTATTTTAAGAGGTCTTTATTATAACACATATTATATTCCATTATGTCCCATAATTTATTATCATTAGAATTAACAGCCAAGTTCCTTCATTATTCCGAAAAAGAATTAAAACAGCTCGTTGTTGCAGGGGAGATTCCCTATTTTCAACAAGGGGATCGGTATGTTTTCGAGCAGGAAAAGCTCGACAATTGGCTTTCCAATAATTTAATAAACAACGAGTTTCAAAAAAGAAAAAAGCGTGCGGAAAGGACCAACGACACGCCGATAGCAATCAGCTCTTATTTGCAGACTTCCGGCATTGCTCCGCATTTATCGGGGCATTCCATTTGTGCAATTCTGAAAAATCTCACCGTACTAGCGGACGAAACGGGCCTGCTTTATGATCCGGATGAATTTTACAACGAAATTCGACAGCGCGAGCAGTTAAGTTCTACCGCCATGGGCAATGGCGTTGCTCTTGTTCATCCCTGCCACCGCAATAATTACTTAATTCAGTCACCGTTTCTTTGTTTAGCAAAGGCGGATACACCCGTTTACTTTGGCGATTCCAATGGCGCGAAGACCAGCATCTTTTTTGTGATTGCCTGTGAAGAAAGCGCTTTGCATTTACAAATTTTAAAATCGTTATGCCAGCTAATTGAAAAAACGGACCTACTCGAAGATCTCTCTTTAGCGAAAACCCGCGGAGAGCTTCTCGCGTCGATCCAAAAGGCCGAGATACAAATTAAAAATTTAATTTAGAAAAATAAAAATGGAAGAATTTCAAATGACCCTGAATTTAATAGAACCAGATACCTGCTATCGCCCCTCTCCGTTTTGGAGCTGGAATGACAAATTAGACGAATCCGAACTGCGGTGGCAAGTTCAGCAAATGCACAAAGCCGGCCTCGGCGGTTTTTTTATGCATGCCCGCGGCGGGCTTAAAACAGCCTATTTAAGTAAAGAATGGCTCTCCTGTATTAAAGCCTGCCTGGATGAAGCAAAAAAACTCGGCATGAATGCCTGGCTCTATGATGAAAATGGCTGGCCGAGCGGATTCGGCGGCGGAATCGTGAATGGCCTCGGCGTAAAATATCAACAAAAATACCTCGTTGGAAAATGGATCAAGACACAAGATTTTGTGCCCGGAAAAGAAATAATCGCCATTTATTCCCAAAAAGACCTGACACTACTGCCAAACCATATAATTCCGACCGATTACTCCCAAGACATGATTTACCAGATGTCCTATGATATCAATCCCTTTTATGTGGACAACCTGGATAAAAGAGTCGTCGCTAAATTTATTGAAGTCACGCACGATTTTTATTATAAGAACTTGCCAAAAAATTTATTATCGGCATTACGCGGCATTTTTACCGACGAGCCGCAGCTTTCAAGACGCGGCTGCCTATGGAGCTTTATTCTTGAAGACGAATACACAAAAGCCTATCAAACAAATCTGCTTAACGATTTGCCGCATTTGCTTCTTGACACAAGCAAATCAAACCTAATTCGGAACCGGTTTTGGAAACTCATAACCAGATTATTCAGCGAAAACTTCTTGAAGCAAATTCAGGAACAATGCAAAAAATACAACTGGCAATTAACCGGCCATCATGTTTTAGAAGAACGCTTCTCCAATCAAATTCCAAGCAACGGCGCTGTTATGGCACAATATCAGTATTATGACATCCCCGGCATGGATATCCTCGGACGATTTGCGCCAGATACAGTCGCCATGAAACAACTGGAAAGCACCGCAAATCAAACTGGCAAAAAGCAAATTCTGACCGAAAGCTTTGCTTGCACTGGATGGAATTTCAATTTCTACGGCATGAAGTGGCATTATCAAATCCAGTTGGCTCACGGCATTAATTATCTCTGCCAGCACCTCCACGCCTATAGTCTAAAAGGCATGCGCAAGCGCGACTACCCGGGATCCTGGGGAACGTATATGCCTCAATGGGAAGACTACAAAGTCATGAATGACCGATTCAGTAGAATTGGCATGCTGATCAGCAATGGCAAAATTTCCAATAATGTTCTAGTTATGCATCCCATTTCTAGTGCCTGGAAATTATATCATGGAAATGATAATGACATGTATTTGAATTTGTATTATGACAGCCTGAATATGCTGAGTACCTATCTGGACGGCGAGCATGCATCCTATCATTATGCGGACGAGCAACTTGTTGAGCAATTTGGTTCGTTTGAAGACGGAAAGATTAAAATTGGCGAGATGTCTTATTCGCTGCTCGTTATTCCGCAAGCGACAAATTTTTCGAGAAAAATGTTTCAGTTAATGAAAGCCTATAAAGCCGACAGCCCCAAAAATAAAATCATCGTG
>JBAYAV010000418.1:0-2882 GCA_041669565.1 Lentisphaeria bacterium | reverse complement strand
TGAGCAAATTATGAAAATGTTTGATACGAAAGAGGATGTTGAGTATGTGGCAAAATCCGTGAATTATAATGTCGTTGCTGAAAATGATTATAATCTTTCGGTGAGTTCTTATGTGGAAGCCAAGGACACGAGGGAAGTTATTAATATCAAGAAACTGAACTCAGAAATAGAAACGACGGTGGCAAAGATCAATAAACTTCGTGCTGAAATCAATAAGATTGTTGAGGTGATTGAATCATGATGAAGCCGAACTTTATGGAAAAATTGCTCGATGGGGTTGAGGTGGAATGGAAAAAGTTGGGAGACTTTTGTGAGTTGAGTGGAACAGGTATAGATAAAAAAATAAAGAGTAATGAAACATCAGTTATGTTATTAAATTATATGGATGTATATAGGAATAACAAAATAACAAAAAATATAATAACAATGAAAGTAACAACAACTCCTAAGAAAATAGCACAATGTGATTTAAGAAAAGGTGATGTTTTTATTACTCCAACATCTGAGACAAAAGAGGATATTGGTCATGCAAGTGTTGTTGAAGAAAATATTGCAGGAGCAGTATATAGTTATCATTTAATGAGAATACGTTTATTGAGAAAAGATGTGTCACCATATTTCATTAAGTATTTATTCCGTTCAAATATAATTCAAAAGCAAATATTAAAAAAAGCGACAGGCCTTACTAGATATGGATTGAGTAAAGGTAATTTTATAAGTTTATTATTTCCCATTCCTCCAATTCATATCCAAACTGAAATCGTTCGTATTTTGGATACGTTCACAGAGCTTACAGCAGAGCTTACAGCAGAGCTTACAGCTCGGAAAAAGCAATATACTTATTACCGTGATCAGTTGTTGACTTTTGCAGAGGGCGAAGTTGAGTGGAAGACGTTGGGGGATGTTGGCCAGTTAGTTCGTGGTAATGGTTTACCCAAAACAGACTTTACAGAAAATGGAGTTCCGGCAATTCATTACGGACAAATTTACACTTATTACGGTGCATTTACGACAGAAACAAAATCTTTCGTTTCCTATGAGACAGCTAAAAAATTAAAAAAAGTTAATATTGGTGATGTTGTTATTACAAATACAAGTGAAAATTTAAAAGATGTTGGCAAAGCTGTTGTTTATCTTGGAAAAGTGCAAGCCGTTACTGGTGGGCATGCAACAATCTTCAAACCCTCAAATCGGATTTTAAGCAAATACTTTGGCTATTTTACACAAACAGAAATGTTTGCAAGTCAGAAAAGAAAATATGCAAAAGGCACAAAAGTCATTGATGTTTCAGCTACTGATATGTCAAAAATAAAGATCCCCATTCCTCCTCTTTCCGAGCAAAAACGCATTGTTGCAATCCTAGACAAGTTTGATGCCTTAACAAATTCAATCACCGAGGGCCTGCCTCGTGAAATAGAACTACGAAAAAAGCAATACGAGTATTATCGGAACATGCTCCTAAGTTTCCCAAAAAAAGACGTCTGACAGGGATCTTTCATTCATTAAATTCGCACGTTAAAAGAAAATCATTGAGACGATTGAATGAATCGGCGATCATAACGTATATTAGCTTATTGAATAAATAAAATGTATCATTTAAAAGATAAGAGAAAGATTTAAGGAGCGGGGATATTAATGGACGACTACAAACCCATCGCAGAATTAAACAACTATATCGTTTTAGATAAATATACCAAGATCGATCAGCATGGGGAAAGCTATCAGACAGAGGCCGACCTAGAGCATGAGCTTATTCAAGATTTAGTCAATCAGGGTTATGAATATTTACCCAGCTTAGCAGATCCTGAAAAAATGCTGGCGAATGTCCGAGTGCAGCTGCAAAATCTTAACAACGTCCAATTTTCAGACTCGGAATGGGCCCGGTTTTGTGAAGAATTTTTAGATAAACCAAATGATAACCAAATTGATAAAACGCGTAAAATTCATGAAAATTATATTGATGACTTCGTTTTTGATGATGGGCATATTCAAAATATTTACCTCGTGGATAAAAAGAATATTGCCAACAATAAAGTACAAGTCATTTCACAATTTGAACAAAAAGGCTCTTTCTCGAATCGGTATGATGTTACTATTTTAGTAAATGGCTTACCCCTGGTGCAAGTAGAATTAAAAAAACGCGGCATTGCCATTCGTGAGGCCTTTAACCAAGTCCATCGATATAGCAAAGAGAGTTTCAATTCCGAAAAATCTCTCTTTCAATATTTACAGATTTTTGTCATTTCGAATGGCACGGATAGCCGTTATTTTGCGAATACAACGAAACGCGACAAGAATAGCTTTGATTTTACCATGAATTGGGCAAAATCAAACAACGACCTGATTAAAGATTTAAAAGATTTCACGGCTACTTTTTTCCAAAAAAACACCCTGCTGAATATCATCCTAAAATATTCCGTTTTTGATACGAGTGATACGCTACTTGTTATGCGGCCTTATCAGATTGCGGCAACAGAGCGGATCTTATGGAAAATCAAAAGTTCATACCAGGCAAGAAAATGGCGGACGACTGAAGGTGGCGGGTATATTTGGCATACAACCGGCTCCGGGAAAACACTCACCAGTTTTAAAGCCGCCCGTTTAGCAACGGAGCTGGATTTTATTGACAAAGTCTTTTTTGTTGTCGATCGGAAAGACCTCGATTATCAGACCATGAAAGAATATCAGCGTTTTTCGCCGGATAGCGTGAATGGCTCCGAGAGTACTGCCGGCTTAAAGCGTAATATTGAAAAGGATGACAACAAAATTATTGTTACCACGATTCAAAAACTTAACAACCTGATCAAAAGTGAAATGGGCCTACCCATATATAATAAACAGGTTGTCTTTATTTTTGATGAAGCGCACCGTTCGCAATTTGG
>JBAYAV010000417.1:0-2889 GCA_041669565.1 Lentisphaeria bacterium | reverse complement strand
AATCAACTCTTTATGTAAGTTTATGCGTGTGATA
Organism: Lentisphaeria bacterium; assembly: GCA_041669565.1. Lineage (GTDB taxonomy): Bacteria > Verrucomicrobiota > Lentisphaeria > Oligosphaerales > Oligosphaeraceae > JBAYAV01. Next base: position 2,855 of record JBAYAV010000417.1, on the reverse strand, counting down.
AGTGATGAATTAGAGCCAAAAAAGAGCGACAAAACAGCATGTTTCCCTAGAAAATCCACCCATTAAATAGTCCGAAGAGCCTATATTTTTGCACACAAAAAAGGTGTCTTGTAAAATTTGAACCGTTGTGCTTGATGGCGTCCATAAATCAGGCGATTTCAGTAGTTATGGGACGGCTGTGAAAAATAAAATCAAAACACCTATAATATTTAAAAAAGGTTTTTATTTTTGTTCCATAGAGGAGAGGAAAGAATTCGCGTGGTTTAAGCCCCGAAGGGGCGGTTGTTTGTATCGTCCGCATTTAAAAGAAATCCGCCGCATAGACAATAAAGTATATGCGGCGGTATGTGGAGCCAGCAAACGGGGTCGAACCGTTGACCTCATGATTACAAATCAAGTGCTCTACCAACTGAGCTATGCTGGCGTGTTATTTATTTGAAACTTTTATAAAGTAGCTATGTTTTTGTAAAATGCAATTCGAATTTCGCTAAAAAAAGAATTTTTTTGAAATTATTCCTCTTTATCAATGAGTTTGATTTATAAAGAGGAATAGGACGGCATTTATTCTGCGGATTTTTTTGCGTCCTCGGCCATTAGAGCGCTGATATTTTTTGCAAATTGCAGCGGATTCTCAATTGGCATTTGAGCCATGAGTCTTGCTTGATCATAGAGCAAATTAGCGTATTCTGCCAATTTAGGATGCTTTGCATCTTTTGCATATAATTTGCGCATGGACTCAATTAAGGGATGGGTTGGATTCAATTCAAGAATCCGTTTTGAGGTTGGAACATCCTGCTTCATTGCTTTGAGAATTTTTTCCATTTGGACACCCATGCCGTTTTCATCGCTGACGAGGCAGCAGGCGCTGTCTGTGAGGCGTTTTGATAAGCGGATTTCTTTAACCTTGTCTTTCATGATTTCAGACAAGTAGGTGAGGAGGTCTTTATTGGTCTCTGTTTCTTTTTTGAATTCTTCTTCTTTTGTTTTCTTTTCGTCTTCGCTGTTAAGATCCACATCGCCTTTGCTGATACTGTGAAGTTTCTTTTCTTTATAGGTTGGTAAGTCATTCACAATCCATTCATCGATTGCATCCGTCAGATAGAGAACTTCGTAGCCTTTGTTTTTGAAAATTTCCAATTGGGGAGAGTTTTCTGCTGCTTGTTTGTTTTCTGCGGTAATATAATAGATTTCTTTTTGGTCTTCGGGCATGCGTTTTACATACTCTTCGAGTGAAGTATGCTTTCCTGTTTCGGTGGTTGAAGATTCAAAAATAAGCAATTCTTGGATCTTTTCACGATTTTCAAAATCGGTATGCATGCCTTCTTTAAGAGTTGCAGCGAAGTTGTTCCAGAATTCTTCATAGCGTTCTGGCTTTTTGCTTTTGATATCTGCCAAAGTATTCAGCACCTTGCTGGTAATATTCTTTTGAATGATTTTAAGAGCGCGGGCTTCCTGAAGCATTTCGCGGGAAACATTCAGAGGCAGGTCTGAAGAGTCCACTACACCGCGGAGGAAACGTAGGTAGGGCGGAATAAGTTCTTTGCAGTCATCGGTAATAAAAACGCGATGCACATAGAGCTGCAGTCCCTTATCTTTTTGGTCTGGCATAAACATATCGAAAAGCGGTTTTTTAGGGATATACACAAGTGCTTTGAATTCCGATTTTCCTTCTACGCTCCAATGCAGTGTTTCAAATGGTTCTTGGAAGTCGTGGCTGATATGTTTATAGAATTCATTATAGTCTTCTGTTTTGACATCCTTTTTAGGGCGCAGCCAAATCGCCTTTTGGGAGTTCAGTGTTTCTTCCGTAATCGTGATTTTAGGTTCGCTTCCTTCGATTTCTTTGCCGTCCTTATCGCGTTCTTTTTCTTCACGCGTAATATCCATACAAATTGGGAATTCGACAAAATCGGAGTACGTTTTAATAACTTTGCGGAGTTTCCATTCTTCCAGGTATTCTTCGTTGCCTTCTGAAATATGGATAATAATATCCGTGCCGCGTTTTTCACGGGTTGTGGGGACGAGGGTATAAAAGCCGTCGCCTTTGGATTCCCATTTTGAGGCATCTTCCGGCTTTCCGGCTGGGCGTGTGATTACAGTTACTTCTGTTGCAATCATAAAGGCGGAATAAAACCCGACACCAAATTGACCAATAAGTTCTGGCGGCAGTTTTTCTTTGTTCTTCTGAAGGTTTTCGAGAAACTTTTTCGTTCCAGAATTCGCGACTGTGCCGATATTTTTTTCAACTTCTTCGGCGGTCATACCGATGCCGTTATCGGAAATAGTAAGAGTCTTTGCATCTTTATCGACAACCAATTTGATTTTCCAATCCGGATCGTTCTCAAGGATGCTGCTGTCTTTTAGAGCTTCAAAGCGGGCACGGTCAATTGCATCGGAAGCATTGGAAATGATTTCACGAAGAAAAATTTCTTTATTGGAATACAACGAATGAATAACTAAATCCAGTAGCTGTTGTACTTCTGTTTTAAATTGATGTTTTTCTGCCATAATCTTCTCTCCATATTTTTTTCATTGGTAGGTAAAAAATAAAGCCCAAATCGGGCTGTTCTTTTTGACAGATGAATAAAAACAACGTTGCGTGTTTTTATGTAAAAATTCTGTATAAAAAGATTTTTTTGTTCGGGGGATAATATAAGCCAAGTATTGAATATGTAAAATGATATCTCAAAAGAGCTGTCATTTTATCTTTTCTTGACAGAAAGAAGCGGATTGTTCTTTTTTTGCTTTTAGCGGAAAGAGAAGCAAAGCTTTTTTTTTGATATTTTTTGATGTCGGTTCTTAGAGGCTGTTCAGAAATAACCTTTCCATTTGCCTGATTCTCGTGAATGCTTTTT
>JBAYAV010000416.1:0-2891 GCA_041669565.1 Lentisphaeria bacterium | reverse complement strand
GTGCATAATAAAGAAGCTGGAAGTACGGGACATAGTGGTGGGGACTTCTTTACAAATTATTTCTTTGCGGATGCAATCCGGAATAATAAACAACCGTGGTGTGATGTTTATCGTAGTGTTGATATGAGCATTTGTGGAATTCAAGCTTATCGGTCTGTCCTTAATGATTCCAAGCCTTATGAGATTCCAGATTTTCGAGACAAGGAAATTCGCAAGAAATATGAGAATGACAATTGGACGCCGGATCCGGCGCGTCGCGGGGAAGATGGGCCTTATTCAAGCATTCGCGGTGATATCAAGCGTACTGATAAGGCAAAGACCTATGCTCGAAAAGTATGGGGTGAAGTTGGCTACACTGGGGAATAAATAGAATGGATATTAAAACATTTTTTAATGATCGTGATCAGCAAGTTTATGAAAGCGAATTGAAAGACTGGTTGCCGGAAAAGATTTTTGATGCGCATGTGCATCTTTTTGAAAAGAGTATTTTTGGCAAGGATCATCAATTTTCGGAGAAATGCTGGCACAAAAAATTTAATTGTGCATTCACATTGGAACAATATAAGGAAATTACGGATTTTTTGTTGCCGGATCAGGACATGAGCTTAAACTGTTTTGGTTTGCCTGAATTAGATGCTGATATGGAAGCCAACAGCAAATATATTGGAGAAATTGTTGATAACAAAAAAGTATTTGGTATGGCGGTCATTTCTCCAAAAGATGATATCAAAGATGTAAAACGCAGAATTAAGGATTATCATTTGGTTGGCTATAAGCCTTATCGCAATTTTGTTGATTGGAAGGATTATGAGGATGTAACCATCTTTGACATGTTAAGCCCGGAGCAAATGGAATTTGCGAATGAAAATAGTCTTGTTATAACATTGCATATTCCGAAAGCAAAGCGTCTTGCTGATTCATCAAACCAAAAGGAAATGGTTGAGCTTTGTCGCCGTTATCCAAAGGCAAAAATTGTTTTTGCTCATATTGGTCGTGCCTATTATATGAACGGTGTTGTTGGTTTTCTTGATTCTATAAGCAAGTGTGAAAATGCGTATATCGATACTGCGATGGTGAATCATCCGGGCGTATTGGAATATGCTTTTAATCATTTTCCTCGTGAAAGAATGGTGTTTGGCACGGATTCTCCGATTGCGTTCTTTCGAGGAAAATCGGTTGAAATAAACAATCAGTATGCCTATTTAATGGGGGAAGATTACGCTATCGGCACGAGTCTTTATGATGCAGATCACGTCATTCAATTTACGACTTTTTATTATGAACAGCTTCGTGGTATTAAAGAAGCGGCAATGAAAGCGGGGTTGTGTCGTTCTGAAAGGGAAGATTTTTTTTATAACAATATGTATAATTTAGTAAGGGATGTTCAAAAATGAAAAAAATAAAAATAGGCCTATTGCCTTTTTGGATAAAACTGTACGATGACGTTTGCGGTAATGTTCGTCCCTCGGTTGAAGCTTTTTATAAAACTATTGTAAAAGAATACGAAAAACGTGGCATTACTGTTTTTACGGCGCCGGTTTGTCGGTTGAAAAATGAATTTAATCAAGCAATCAAGCGTTTTGAAGAGGACGAGGTGGATGCCATCGTCACCCTTCATTTGGCCTATTCGCCATCTTTGGAATCCTCTGAAATTCTTGCGCGGACTTTCTTGCCGTTGATTGTGTTAGATACAACTCCGGATTTTGCCTTTGATTGTACGCAAAAAGGAGAAGCAATTATGGGAAATCATGGCATCCATGGAGTGCAGGATATGTGTAATTTGCTAATTCGCAATGGCAAGAAATTTTTAATTGAAGCGGGGCACTGGAAAGAGTCGGATGTGATTGATCGAACAGTTCAGGATTGTATAGCGGTTCGACTTGTTAAGAACATGCAGCATTCTAGAGTTGGTATCATCGGCAAGCCTTTTGCTGGGATGGGTGATTTTGCTGTGGATTTTGCAATTCTAAAAAAAACAATTGGCATGGATGTTATTGAATCTGTTCCGGCAGATTTTGCGAATGTCGAGTTGGATACAGAAGACCGTATTATAGCTGAAGACAACAAAAAATATAATAGTGTTGATTTATGTGATGTAGTGCATCGCAGATCGATTAAGGTATATTTGCAGATTAAAAAATGGCTAGTGGTGAAAAAATTAGATGCTTTTACGTTTAATTTTTTAGATCTTGATCACTCAGGATTAGAAACGGCGCCGTTTTATGCCGCATGCAAAGCGATGGCTGAAGGAATTGGTTATGCTGGCGAAGGTGATGTGTTGACGGCAGCCTTTGTGGGGGCATTTATTTCTGAATTTCCGGAAACTACCTTTACCGAAATGTTTTGTCCTAATTGGAAGGACAATAGCATTTTTATGAGTCACATGGGGGAGATTGGTCTTAATGTCTGCGATGGTAAAGTTGCTTTACTGGAAAAAGAATTTATTTATGGCAAGGCCGAAAATCCAGCGTATTTTGCCGGAAGGATGAAACCCGGGAAAGCGGCGTTATTAAATTTAGCTCCCGGACCGGAAAATCGTTTTTCATTGATTGCCGTTCCGGTTGAAATCGGTGATTCCAAAGGTGCTGTTAATATGAAAGGCTCTATTGCGGGATGGTTTAAGCCTTCCATGGATCTTCCAGAATTTTTGCAGGAGTATAGTCTTCATGGTGGAACGCATCATTCTGCTTTAGTTTATAATTGTAATCTTGATATTATTAAAAACTTCGCGAGATTAATGGGCTGGAAATTTAAATTAATTTCGAACAACGAGACAGAAACACCACGAGAATTTTCAAAACTGCATTAAAACCGTCTTTCGTTTCTTAAGAGTTGCAATATAATAGCAAAATATACGACCTCCGCTTTATATAACGCAGGTCTACTTCCGG
>JBAYAV010000415.1:0-2908 GCA_041669565.1 Lentisphaeria bacterium | reverse complement strand
TGGGCCGACTATCGGGCATCTCGTGAATGGACAATATGTTCCGCTTTCATCCAATGCAATATATGATGTAGCGTTCTCCTGCGTTGATATGAAAGACTGGGCAGGAATCCTTTTTTCTGAAACGGTGTTTTCTGACATCCTTCAGGAACTGCAAGCAGTATATTCAGTTGAAGATTCCCTCAAAATCTACGCCATTTCAATGCTGCGTGTGTGCATGCCCGGAATAAAGGACTTTGAGCTAAAAGAGGCCTACGATGACAGCTTTCTGTCTGAACTACATCCCGGCATTGCGCTCTCAAAAAATACAGTTTCAAGTTTTTTGAACAACCTTGGCAAAGCCTGCTCAAAGATAACGCTTTTTATGAGAAATCGCACGGCAAAAGTCGGCATGGACCATCATCTGCTTGTGGACGGAACACTGAAATCTGATGAGTCGCGGGTTAATTCACTTTCAGACTATTCCAGAAAAGCCATAACAAAGGGTACACGAGATATTTCCGTTCTCTATGCATTCGATCTTGAGAAGATGGAGCCTGTTTGCTCTAAATGTTTTCCTGGCAATATGCTTGATCTTACCGCTTATGAGTTGTTCATAAGAGAGAACAGCATTACTAGCGGAATTATCGTTGCAGACAAAGGCTTTCCGTCGAATGCGGCAAAAACATGTTTTAACGAAAGACCCGAACTTCACTACTTGAACCCAATAAAGAGAAATTCTAAACGGATAGAAACGTATCACATGCTTGCGTTCACAGGAATCCTCGTAGGTCGCGAGGGGGTGACGTTCAAAAAGGAAAAGTACATCGGAAAGAGTAAATGGCTTTACTCGTTCAGGGATGCAATAAGAGCGGCGCATGAAGAGAAAGACTGGCTAAAGCGTGCCCGAAAGAATGGTACATACGATCTGGATACCTTCAGGAAAAAGCAGATATCTTTTGGCACGATGGTGTTAGAAAGCGACCTTGACTTTGCCCCAGAGACAATCTATAAGGCCTACGAGGACCGCTGGGAAATCGAAATTGTGATGAGATACTACAAGTCAGCCTGCAAATTCGACGAGACAAGGGTACACGACGACTATTCCGTAATCGGAAGCGAGTTTTGCAATTTTCTTGCAACGGTGCTGACGTTTCGTCTTATAAACACCTTTGATAGGGTTGGACTATTCGAGAAAATGACCTACAGTAAGATAATGTCCGTTTTAAGGCGCGCCAAAAAAACCAAGTTGCCCGGCGAAAAATGGCGTTTGGTCAAACTCAATCCCACACATATGGAACTGCTCAGAAAACTAGGAATTCTTCCTAAACTAGAGGAACCGCCCAAACGAAAGCGTGGACGGCCGCGAAAATCGTGATATAGTCTCACTAATTGGGAACGTACTAATTAAATGAACAATTTGTTTAAAAGGCATACATAAAAATGGCAAATAGAGTTACATTGCAGGATATCGCAACCCATTGCGGCTTTTCAAAAAGCATGGTAGCCAAGGTGCTTAAAAATCCCGAAGAATGTTCAGCAAAACTAAAAACCAAAACAACTATCCTCAATATTGCTAAGAAATTGAACTATCGTTCCAATATGGTAGCAAGAGGATTGAGCTTGCAGAAATCATATACCATTGGCGTTCTGCTGCCATCTTCATCAAACATTTTTTATGGTAATATGGTAGCAGAAATTCAACACTTGTTAAGCTTGACTGATTATGCTCCTGTTTTCGCTTTTTGGGAAACTATTGAAGGTATTCAAAAGGCTATTGACAATATTCTATCCAGGCAGGTAGATGCAATTATTACTTGTGAGCCTAGTTATTTGCCTGATAATTTAGATATTCCAGTTGTTTCATATTACAATCATGATGATAGATTTGACTTTGTTGGATACAATTGTTATGAAGTAATTAAAGACTGCTTAGTTTATCTCATGAAGCAAGGACATAAAAGAATTACTTATATAGGAAACCCTGAAGATAGAAGATTTAAGGCATTTCAAACAAATATGAAAAAATTTGGATTAGACTATAGTCCTGAAAAGCTGATTTATGATGTTAGTTTAAGTGAATTTTTAATGGGCTCAAAATTTTTTTCAGAAATAGTAAAAAGCAAAACGCATCCGACAGCAATAATAGCCCACAATGATTCAGTCGCAATTGGATTGATGCGCAAAGCATTAATCAGCGGGATGAAAATCCCTGAAGAATTAAGCATAATTGGCTTTGATGATACGCTTCTTGCTAAATTTTATACACCAAGCCTTAGTTCAATAAAAGTATCGACAAAAAAATCGATTGCTGCGATTTTATTGGAAACAGTTTTCGCACGTTTAAACGATAAAAATATTAGCAAGAAAATAATTCTTTTAAATCATAAATTAATAATCAGAGAATCAACAGGTGCGGCGCAACAACTTTCTAAGGATTTATCCATGAAATTGTGTATAGCTGGTGGCGAAGATCGGAGTTTATGCCGGAGTTCCAGCAATCATGGCAGTCGGATTTATAATTCAAACCCTGAAAAGTAAACATGAAATTACTCACAACGGGGGAAAATCATTTGTGTCGATGAATATTTTACTTGATTTTGATGAGGACTAACAAACAAATAATTAAGGGGATTAAGAGAACAGAAAAAATATTATTGTTTTTTTAGCTTTATTAGTTGACAAATTACACCGGTGGAATTATACTATTAGCTAGCGAAACAATTTATTTGCAAGGTACACATAAAAATAGTTTTTAAACGAGACAAGTTTTAACACTAACGGGCTGTTCAAAAATAACCTTTACATTTGCCTGATTCTCGTGAATGCTTTTTGTGCCACCAACCTCGTCACATACCTGAGGGTATGCTCCTCGTCGTCGGCCCCAAAATCAAATCACGATTTTTTCGGCAAATTGTCAAGTTAATTTTTT
>JBAYAV010000414.1:0-2919 GCA_041669565.1 Lentisphaeria bacterium | reverse complement strand
TTTTAGTCACGATGTCTTGGTTTCTCTGTAAATAAATATTGCCCAGCTTTTGTACTCATATGATGTATTTTTTCATAACGTCCTTACTAAGGTTGTTTCTTTTGTTCTATAAAGAAGAGGGAAGAATTCAAGTTCTTACCTATATTCATCTATAGTATCTTCCCCTACATCGTCGTACGTCTTCCTATTTATTAAAGCAAAAAAAGCTCGTATTATTAAGTGAATGAACACTTAGCAATACGAGCTTTTTAATTAAAACGAAATCAAATTTATTCGTTTTGTATTGTTTGTTTATTAGAAGTTATAAGAAGCTTTCAGGCCGCCCCATGTATTTGAATCTACGTCATCGTTACTGCGTGTATACTGACGAACATTATCTTGGGGAAGATAGCTTGCGCCGATATAAGGAGTGATGGTCATATCTTCGGAAACAGCATAGTCTACGCCGATTTCGCAAACGATTGAGCGAATACCCCAGCCGAGATCATTGTCATCTGCTTGAGCCTGCATTTTGCGAGGTGTGCCCCAAAATAAGCTCGTGCCTACTTGTAAGGTTGTTTTTTCGCAAAGTTCTCTTGAATAATTAAGATCGAATTGACCATAACCATAATCACATTCGGTATCATAATCTAATTCAGCAGCAGCTGTTAAGGTTTGGATTTCGGAATCAAGCATATTGCCTAACTGAAATTTAAGAGCCCATTCTTCGTTATGGTCATTTCCCCAATTATCATGACTTACTGTTGGGTAATCAAAATAGGCAAAACCGGCATCGATCGTTAAGTCTGTGAAACCGGCACCGTCAGGAATGGTATAGAAGTATCCTGCATAGTAGTCAATTTCTTCGAAATTATTTTTACGGGAATTATCATAGCCCATGCTTTCATCTTGATAATTAGTCCAGTCATACTGTCCCCAAACGCCAACATAGAAGTTTTTAATAGCCATGCTGAAATCGATGCTTGTTACGGGATCCGGGTTGATGATAAAACCATCGCAAGCATAATCCGTAGCGGCGTCAATGGTCAAATTGAATTCCGGCTTAAAGGCGGCGCATTCGCATCCGCATTCGGCTGCGACAGGAACATCTTTTGTTTCGATTGCGGCGGGAGCTTTGGCATCCGCGGTTGGAGCTTCTTGTGCAAAAACGATTGACGACCCCGTCAAAAGAAGAGCTGCTACTAATACATTGTGAATAAATTTCATTTTAAATTTTCCTTTCAATTAAAATGCGGTTAATAAGAATTTTACAAAAAAACAATTTTTCCTTAACTAAAAACAAACACAACTCCAACTATAATTCATAAAATAAAAAATTCCAACTAATTTTAAAAATTATCAAGAAAAAAGGGAGCTAATATCGACATAAAACCAATATTTTGTTTTGTGATATCATTATTTGCATTAACGTACGGACAGACATTGAAATTTGATGATGTTTAGAAAGGGCCTTTTTTGCTGTTTTTTGTAAATATGATTCAACTATTTTTGGAAATGGGGCTTTTTGCGGCTCTTATTTGTTGTGTTATTGGAGGAATAAAATTCTTTGTTAAAGTGATTATCTAAAAATATTTGTTTCCATGGCAAAAAGTTTTTTGGCATTTAAATTAGGTAAAGTCTTGAAAACTCCTATTATTTTTTCGTAAACGGAAAGATCCCAATCATTCATGAATCAAGTTATTATAGCTATTCCGCTTTATAAAACAAAGCCATGCGCAGAAGAACAGCGTGCTTTTATACAAATGATTACCATTTTGAAAAAGTACCCGTTCTCGTTTTTTTGTCCGCGGGAATTTGATTTTCGTGTTTATAAAGAACTTTTAGAGAGTTGTTTTATACAATATACTATCGAGCCGTTTGCGCCCCACTATTTTAGTTCTATCAGGGGATATAATCGATTACTTTTAAAGCCTTCTTTTTATAAACGGTACTCGAATTATAAATATATCTTGATTTGTCAATTAGATGTATGGATATTCAAGGATGAGCTGGCGTACTGGTGTTCTCAGAATTATGATTATATTGGCGCGCCTTTTTTGCTGGAGAATGACATGTATTTTCGATATAAGAAAACGCCGGCAGATTATCCCAACGCCAAATTTAAAGTGGGCAACGGCGGTTTATCATTACGAAATGTTTCCACTATGATAAAAGTACTAACCAAAGCGCGGTATTCTTTTCATAAAATTTATACGTGGAAAATGCTACAAAATGCCGCAAAGACAAAAAAGAGGCATGCTTTTTCTTTTTTATACTATCTTTACTACTTCTACCCGCTTAATTTTATGTGCTGTCATTCATTTTTCCCGATCAATGAAGATGCTGTCATTTCTATTTATATACATCGGCATACAAAATTTTCAATGCCGCCTCCTCAAGTAGCGGCAAAATTCAGTCTGGACAGCTATCCGTCATACTGGTTGAAACAGCAAAAACGGCTGCCGTTTGGCGGACATGCCTACTTGAAATATGACAAAGAGTGCTTTTTGCGTTATCGGAATAAAACGGAAAAATCATGATTGAGACGAAGGATGCAAAATAAAATAGAGCCTGCCGTCTTTTGTCTTCAGTGTTTCTACTTCGCACTGATATACGGCTTTCAGATTTTGCGGTGTCAGCACCTCGTCTGTTTTTCCGGCAGCGTAAATCATGCCGTGATTCATTAATATTATTTTTTGAGCAAACTGTGATGCCAGCTGCAAGTCATGGACAATCATTAGAATACCGGGTTTATGCGGAAGGTTTTGAAACAGTTGCATGCAACGAAGAGTGTGATTCGGGTCTAAAGCAGAAGTCGGCTCATCGAGCAGCAGCAATTCCGGTTCCAGTGCCAATGCTGCCGCAATCGCGGTTCGTTGTCGTTCTCCGCTAGAGAGCGTGTTGCAGACACGCGACGAGAGTTCCGTCAGATCCATTTGT
>JBAYAV010000413.1:0-2925 GCA_041669565.1 Lentisphaeria bacterium | reverse complement strand
TCGTGATTTGATTTTGGGGCCGACAACGAGGAGCATACCCTCAGGTATGTGACGAGGTTGGCGGCACAAAAAGCATTCACGAGAATTAGGCAAATGTAAAGGTTATTTCTGAACAGCCCCTTACTTGGAAAATTGTCGGTTTTTATTAAATAACCAAAAGAACAATATTTACAACTTCATTATGAAAATACTCCAGGCCTATAGCAGTGCTGAAATGACGGTTAAAAATTCGCGCTTTCTTGCCGAAGCATTTCCCGTTGTTACGACCGAGGAAGCGCATGAAATTCTGCGTAGCCAAAAAGAAAAATATGCCGGTTGCCGGCATGTTGTCCATGCTTTTATTGTGGGGCTAAATGCGGACATTATGGGCTGTTCGGATAATGGCGAGCCCTCCGGAACCGCCGGACGACCCGCTTTAGAAGTTCTGAAAGGCAGCGATATCACCAATTTTATTGTCACAATTGCCCGCTGGTTCGGCGGCACAAAACTTGGGACTGGCGGCCTTGTGAAGGCTTATACGGAAAGCACACAGCTCGTTTTGGCAGATGCGTCCGTCTGTGAATGGGTTCCGAAAACAGATTTTGTGACCACGGTTGATTATCATATCTATGAACAAGTGAAAAGACTGCTTACAAATGCTGCGGTAGAAGATCTTAAAGAGTCTTTTGATCAAGGCGTAACGCTTTCCGGCAGGCTGCAGGATAAGGAAATGGATTTAATCCAGACTCAAATACGGGATTTATCTCGCGGGCAGGCAACGATCCATTTTATTTCTTCTTCTCCGGAAGAGGATATAAAATCAGAGTAGACCATTGTGCAAATTATAAAAGCAGGATGGGCAAAGACGTCACCAAAATAACCGATGTTTGAATTATTGTAGGGGCGGAATATTTTCCGCCCGTTCTCGCACGGCCGCTGATTTTTATATACGTACGTCACCAAAATAACCGATGTTTGAAATCAAAAACGACGCACGTCCGTGCGCCGCTACGAGAAAATCTTCAAAATAACGTGATGTTTGAATTATTGTAGGGGCGGAATATTTTCCGCCCGTTCTCGCACGGCCGCTGATTTTTATATACGTACGTCACCAAAATAACCGATGTTTGAAATCAAAAACGACGCCAAGACAATGGCATGTTTGTACCCATGAGAGACGCGTGAGAATGATTAACAACACCCATTTTAACAGAAAAATTGGAATCGCCTGAATAACGAATGAATCGATTAAAATTGTAGGGGCGGAATATTTTCCGCCCGTTTTTGCACGGCCGCTGATTTTTATATACGTACGTCGCCAAGACAACCGATGTTTGAAATCAAAAAAGACGCACGTGTTCGTGCGTGTCTACGAGAAAATGATCAAATTTACCATCAAGTTATGGAACGGCTGTAAAAAAATACTGGAAATTGTAGCGGGTTAAGCTTTCCGATTCCCGTTTTCAGAAAAGGTACGGGGGCCGCCTGACAGACTGCGGACAATATTTATTTTTTTAATTTGTATAAACTTCCAGCGCTTTCGGCAGAATATGGTATTCTTTCTGGACTGCAGATTCTGGGTGCTGAATTATTTGTAGCAAAATTTTGCAAGCAAGAACAGACATGCCATCAAAGTCTTGCTTGCAAATAATCAGCGAACTGAATTTTTGCAGGCCGAATTCACTTTTATGATCAAAAAAGAGGCCGGTCCCCTTTTTTGTACTGAAATCAAAATCAGAAAATAGGTTTTCTATGTAGGACGAGCTATCCCCAAAAAATCCCGGCTTAGAATCCGGGTGATTTGATATATAATTCAAAAATTTTTCTTTGCTAAAAAAGTAGGCAAAGCCTTTCTCGGATAATATCTTTTCAGCTTGCTCTCTCCGTGATAGACTAACCGAATTATTCGCGGGAAATCCAACAAAAAAAACATCGCAATGAAACTGAAATGCTTTTTCTGCCATTTGCCGAATGGCACTCTCGGTGTCACTTGTAATCAGGGGCTTCTTTAAAAAAGCCAAATCGCGATCTAAAAAGAGAAGCGGAAAAGAAAGCGGCGCTAATTTATCAACAAACTCATTCCTACTTTTTGTGGAAGGAATAATAATCGCGCCATCGCTTAAATGCTGGGGTAATTTCTGGTAAAGAGAAATAAAACGCTCGGCGTTATTATTAAAAATACTGATTAGCACCTCATAGCCCTGTTTGGCAAACTCGTTGCTTATCTTGGTGGCACAATAACGCTCGAGCGGATTCTCTAAATCAGAGAGCAATAACCAAATTGTGTGCGTGCTTCCCGTGACAAGATTTCGCGCCGTTAAATTTGGAATATACCCTCTCTGAGCAGCTAGATGCTGAATCGCTTCACGGGTACTGGATTTAACACGTCTGTCATTATGAATCGCTCGAGATATCGTTGACGTGCTTAATCCAGTTGTTTTAGCTAAATCTTGTAGTGTGCATAAAGACATCATTTCCACCATTGAAATTTCAATTACAAATCTTAAACAGAGACTGCCAAGTCCTATCTTATTCCATTCTTATTTTGTAGGTCCGAATCTCAAAAGGCTTGAAACTTAAGGAAAGCGGATGCTCAGCATCCATGGAGATCGCCTTTTGATCATGCCATTCTAAGAGATCCGTTTCTGCAATCTGAATGCCTTTCAGCGTTGTATGAAGAATTCCAGTGGAAAAAGTGCCATCGGTTTCAATGATACGAAGAATGAGGCTATCCTCTTTCTCGGCACGCTTCATAACTTCAAGATTGAGCCCCGGACCCTCTACTCGGAATGGAGACTGATCCGCCGTATTTGCACCAACGGCGAACAACGGCGCGCGATTTAAAATAGCGGCTTCCTGAAGGACATTGGATTTTTGCAGAGCATGTTCGTGTGGCAACAGGCTGTAGGTAAAGATTTGAATTCCCTGATCCGCATTATAATCCGG